>NZ_VCDP01000037.1:0-39149 GCF_033949345.1 Xenorhabdus littoralis | reverse complement strand
GTAAAAGTGGGTGATACCATTGCTGAAGAGCAATCTCTGATCACTGTTGAAGGTGACAAGGCTTCGATGGAAGTTCCTGCACCATTCGCAGGTACGGTGAAAGAGATCAAAATCGCTACCGGCGACAAAGTCAAAACTGGCTCTCTGATCATGGTATTCGAAGTTGCGGGCGCAGCACCTGCGGCAGCACCAGCAGCGGCTCCAGCTCCTGCGGCAGCACCTGCGAAAGCAGCAGCACCAGCAGCAAGCAAGCCGGCAGAAGGCAAAAACGAATTCGCAGAAAATGATGCTTACATTCATGCAACACCTGTGATCCGTCGTCTGGCGCGTGAGTTTGGCGTAAATCTGGCTAAAGTCAAAGGTACTGGTCGTAAAGGCCGTATCCTGCGTGAGGACGTTCAGGCTTACGTGAAAGATGCGATCAAACGTGCGGAAGCAGCGCCTGCTGCTGCGGGCGGTGGTCTGCCAGGAATGCTGCCTTGGCCAAAAGTTGATTTCAGCAAGTTTGGTGAAATCGAAGAAGTTGAAATGAGCCGTATCCAGAAAATCTCCGGTGCAAACCTGAGCCGTAACTGGGTCATGATCCCTCACGTTAACTTGTTCGACGAAGCGGATATCACTGAAGTTGAAGAGTTCCGTAAACAGCAGAATAAAGAAGCTGAGAAGAAACAACTGGGCGTGAAGATCACTCCGTTGGTATTCGTCATGAAAGCGGCTGCGAAAGCATTGGAAGCAATGCCTCGCTTCAACAGCTCCATTTCTGAAGATGGCCAGAAGCTAATCCTGAAAAAATATATCAACATCGGTATTGCGGTTGATACGCCTAACGGTCTGGTTGTTCCTGTATTCAAGGACGTCAACAAGAAAGGCATCGTGGAACTGTCCAGAGAACTGGCTGAAGTTTCCAAGAAAGCACGTGTTGGTAAACTGACATCTTCCGATATGCAGGGCGGTTGTTTCACCATTTCCAGCCTGGGTGGTATCGGTACTACCGGTTTTGCACCAATTGTAAATGCGCCAGAAGTGGCAATCATGGGTCTGTCTCGTTCTTCCATGAAACCAGTCTGGAATGGTAAGGAATTCGTTCCTCGCCTGATTCTGCCAATGTCCCTGTCTTTCGATCACCGTGTGATTGACGGAGCAGATGGTGCGCGCTTCATCACTTATATTAATCAATTGATGAGCGACATCCGCCGTTTGGTGATGTAATGCAAAGGCCGGTAAATATACCGGCCTAATGATTACTACCGTGACAGATATTTTCTCCTTGCATCTGGCAGGTTGGGATTTCTGTCACGTTAACGCGCTTTTCAGGTTATTTACAATTCTGTAAACTGCTCGCGGTGTGTACGTCCCGGTGGAATATGGTTTTTTTACCCAATGGATTTCGTGTTGTAGCTAGGCGGCAACGTGAAATACGAAGGGTATTTTCGTCTGACCCGCCGGACAAACAATTAAGAGGTCATGATGAGTACTGAAATTAAAGCCCAGGTAGTGGTGCTTGGAGCAGGCCCTGCAGGGTATTCTGCTGCTTTCCGTTGTGCAGACTTAGGTTTGGATACTGTTCTGGTTGAGCGTTACTCTACTTTGGGTGGTGTTTGCCTTAACGTAGGTTGTATCCCATCCAAGGCGCTGCTTCATGTTGCAAAAGTGATTGAAGAAGCCAAAGCACTGGCACAACACGGTATCGTATTTGGTGAACCGCAAACTGATATCGACAAAATCCGTCTCTGGAAAGAAAAAGTCATTTCCCAGCTGACTGGTGGTTTGGGTGGCATGGCTAAAGGCCGTAAAGTTAACGTTGTTAACGGTATCGGTAAATTTACAGGTGCTAACACTCTGGTAGTAGAAGGCGAAAACGGCGCAACAACGATTAATTTTGATAATGCCATTATCGCAGCGGGTTCACGCCCAATTAAATTGCCATTCATTCCACATGAAGATCCTCGTGTATGGGATTCAACTGATGCACTGGAACTGAAAACTGTTCCGGGACGCCTGCTGGTTATGGGCGGCGGTATTATCGGTCTGGAAATGGGTACTGTTTACCACGCTCTGGGTTCTCAGATTGACGTGGTAGAAATGTTCGATCAGGTTATTCCTGCTGCGGACAAAGACATTGTTAAAGTGTTCACTAAGCGTGTCAGCAAGAAATTCAACCTGATGCTGGAAACTAAAGTGACTGCGGTAGAAGCTAAAGAAGACGGCATCTACGTAACAATGGAAGGTAAAAAAGCACCAGCGGAACCACAGCGTTATGACGCAGTTCTGGTTGCTATCGGCCGTGTACCAAACGGTAAATCACTGGATGCTGGTAAAGCAGGCGTGGAAGTTGATGAGCGTGGCTTTATCCATGTTGATAAGCAAATGCGCACTAACATGCCTCACATCTTCGCTATCGGTGATATCGTTGGTCAGCCAATGCTGGCACACAAAGGTGTTCACGAAGGTCACGTTGCTGCTGAAGTTATCTCTGGTAAGAAACATTACTTCGATCCAAAAGTGATTCCATCCATTGCTTACACTGAACCAGAAGTCGCATGGGTTGGTCTGACTGAGAAAGAAGCGAAAGAGAAAGGCATCAGCTACGAGACTGCAACTTTCCCTTGGGCAGCATCTGGTCGTGCAATTGCTTCTGACTGTTCAGAAGGTATGACTAAACTGATTTTCGATAAAGAAACTAACCGTGTTATCGGTGGTGCTATTGTTGGTACTAACGGCGGCGAACTGCTGGGTGAAATCGGTCTGGCTATCGAAATGGGTTGTGATGCAGAAGATATCGCTCTGACTATCCACGCTCACCCAACACTGTACGAATCCATCGGTATGGCTGCTGAGATTTATGAAGGCAGCATCACCGACCTGCCAAACCCTAAAGCAAAGAAAAAGAAATAATTCTTTAGATTTTGCAATGGTGAAAACGGCTTCTATTATGGAAGCCGTTTTACATGCAACGGATTATTTCAAGCATATAGTTACCTAAAATCTATAAATATTTCATCTTTGACAAGAGATTATTAAAGATTTCTTTTTGAGGTTTCATCATATTTCCCCATAAAAAACTCAATTGAATCTACAGTAAATGACATTGCCAATTTGAATTACGTGGATGAGGGATTCTTTTAAGTTGATATTTCCCATTGATTTGATGCCATTTATTGCTATCAGTTGGGGTTAACCTCATATTTTTCAAATCAAAAAAGTCACTAATAGTTACAAAGCCTAATTTTTGGTAGAAAATTTCGGCATCCTGTTCTGCTCTAACTTCTAATATACCTTGATGGCCTAGGGTGAGGGATATATTGATCACGTGTTGAATAAGCAGGCCACCGTAGCCATAACCGTTAGGATAGGTTACTATGAATGCTATTTGGTCTGCGTCATTATCAGGTATATTGGGTTTGGCAAGCATTAATATGATAATTCCAACTGTTGTACCTGTTACTGAACAAACAAAATGGCGGTAATTATTTAAACCTCCGGTCACATGGGCAGTATTAAAACATCTTCTTATGGAGTCACAGGTTTTGCTAAATGTACTATGATGTCCATCTCCCAATATTGTTTCCCTTATAGATTCATACCAGTAACGGGATTCATTTTGCTGGAGTTTGTTAAGTGCAAATAGCATAGCATTTTGATCAGCTTCCTTAATTTTAGCTTGATATTCAGGGTAGATTTTTTCCTCCATAATCATTGGAGGATGATAACTTGTGCTTGCTATGGCGTTATCTCTTTCTATTTCTCTACTAGGCATGATGATATCCTTTAAAACGAGGTTGGTATCCGCTTTTTTGCAGTGGGTAGAAAGTAAGGTATTTTCAGGCTGAAATAGCAACAAATAGCATTTAAAACTTTAATACACTCTTCAAGCTCGTTTCTCCAGCATTTTATCATGGTTTAATGTTGATTTTATGTGAATGAATTAACATATCTTTCAAGTTTTGGTATGCTAAATGCCCGAAGCTAAGCATAATTCTGATTTTATGTGAGCAAAATCCTCTGACCTGGCACCCATGATGATTGTTTGTGATGGTTGTGTTTGGATGATCGTTTTTCGATGATCGTTACCGGGTGCAGACAGCCGGGTATACAAAATGACAATGAGAGCGAGGAGAAAGTCGTGCTAGAAGAATACCGTAAGCACGTAGCCGAGCGTGCAGCTCAAGGCATCGTCCCTAAACCATTAGACGCAGCTCAGGCAGCAGCGCTGGTTGAATTACTGAAGACCCCACCTAAAGGTGAAGAAGATTTTCTGTTAGATCTGTTGACCCATCGTGTTCCCCCTGGTGTAGATGAAGCCGCTTATGTCAAAGCTGGTTTCCTTGCTGCCATTGCTAAAGGTGAAACTACGTCTCCTTTGGTCACACAGGAAAAAGCCATTGAATTATTGGGAACCATGCAGGGTGGCTATAATATCCATGCTTTAATTGATGCCCTTGATGATGAAAAATTGGCACCTATTGCGGCGAAAGCGCTTTCTCATACTTTGCTGATGTTTGACAGCTTCTATGACGTAGAAGAAAAAGCAAAAGCGGGTAATTCCCATGCTAAGCAGATTATACAGTCATGGGCTGATGCAGAATGGTTCCTTGAACGTCCGGAGTTGGCGGAAAAAATTACTGTTACCGTCTTTAAGGTTACGGGTGAAACGAATACCGATGATCTTTCTCCTGCGCCTGATGCGTGGTCACGTCCTGATATTCCTTTACATGCTCTGGCAATGCTCAAAAATGCCCGTGAAGGGATTGAGCCTGATCAAGCCGGTGCCGTAGGCCCGATTAAGCAAATCGAAGCCTTGACTAAGAAAGGTTATCCGTTAGCTTATGTCGGTGACGTTGTTGGTACGGGCTCTTCCCGTAAATCGGCAACTAACTCTGTACTGTGGTTTATGGGCGAAGATATCCCGTTTGTGCCGAATAAACGTGGTGCAGGCGTCGTACTGGGCGGAAAAATCGCACCCATTTTCTTCAATACTATGGAAGATGCTGGTGCGTTGCCAATCGAGGTGGACGTTTCCAAATTGAATATGGGTGATGCGATTGATATCTATCCATATAAAGGTGAAATCCGTCATCATGAAACGAATGAACTGTTGTCTACTTTTGAACTGAAAACAGATGTACTGATTGATGAAGTTCGTGCTGGTGGCCGTATTCCTTTGATTGTCGGCCGTGGTTTGACCGGAAAAGCGCGTGAATCACTGGGCTTGTCACACAGTGACGTATTCCGTCAGGCAAAAGAAATTGCGAAAAGCGATCGTGGCTTCTCACTGGCACAGAAAATGGTTGGCCGTGCTTGTGGTGCAGCGGGTATCCGTCCGGGAGAATATTGTGAGCCGAAGATGACTTCTGTAGGTTCTCAGGATACAACCGGGCCAATGACACGGGATGAATTGAAAGACTTGGCATGTCTGGGTTTCTCTGCGGATTTGGTGATGCAGTCATTCTGTCATACAGCGGCTTATCCAAAACCTGTTGATGTGACGACACACCATACTTTGCCTGATTTTATCATGAACCGTGGTGGAGTATCCCTGCGTCCGGGAGATGGTATTATCCACTCATGGCTGAACCGCATGTTACTGCCAGATACTGTGGGTACAGGCGGTGATTCCCATACCCGTTTCCCGATTGGTATCTCTTTCCCTGCGGGGTCAGGGTTGGTGGCATTTGCTGCTGCAACGGGAGTCATGCCGTTGGATATGCCTGAATCAATCTTGGTGCGTTTTAAAGGGAAGATGCAACCCGGCATTACTCTGCGCGATCTGGTTCATGCCATTCCTTACTATGCGATTCAGCAAGGTCTGCTGACCGTCGAGAAGAAAGGCAAGAAAAATATCTTCTCCGGTCGAATTCTTGAAATCGAAGGTCTGCCAGAACTCAAAGTTGAGCAGGCATTTGAATTAGCTGACGCATCTGCGGAACGTTCTGCGGCAGGTTGTACCATTAAACTGGATAAAGCTCCGATAGTTGAATACCTGCAATCGAACATCGTCTTGCTGAAATGGATGATTGCGGAAGGTTATGGTGATCGCCGGACACTGGAACGCCGGATTATTGGCATGGAAAACTGGCTGAAAGATCCACAGTTGCTGGAAGCGGATGCTGATGCAGAATACGCTGCCGTGATTGACATCGATCTGGCGGATATTAATGAGCCTATTTTATGTGCGCCGAATGATCCAGATGATGCGCGCCTGTTATCTGAAGTTGCGAACAGCAAAATTGATGAAGTCTTTATTGGCTCTTGCATGACCAACATCGGGCATTTCCGCGCAGCAGGTAAATTGCTGGATCAGCATAAAGGCCAATTGCCGACTCGCTTGTGGGTTGCTCCGCCAACTAAAATGGATGCTGCCCAATTGACAGAAGAAGGCTATTACAGTGTCTTCGGCAAGAGCGGTGCGCGTATTGAGATCCCGGGTTGTTCACTGTGTATGGGAAATCAGGCACGTGTGGCAGATGGTGTAACTGTAGTCTCCACGTCTACCCGTAACTTCCCTAACCGCTTGGGCACGGGGGCAAATGTCTATCTGGCCTCTGCGGAGCTGGCGGCAGTGGCTTCACTTTTGGGCCGTTTGCCAACACCGGAAGAGTATCTGCAATTCATGGATAAAGTTGATGAAACCGCAGCAGATACTTATCGTTATCTCAATTTTGACCAATTGAATCAGTACACGGAAAAAGCGGATGATGTGATCTTCCAAACCGCTGTGTAAAAAAGTATATTGCAATGAATGGGGAGGCAAATGCCTCCCTTTTTTATACCCGTCGTTCTATATCCGGTGTCTTTTAAGTTTTAGCTTCGTTGATTACGTTCATCTTGAAGATCATTAGATATATGGCAGAGTTATGGTTATTTTGTGATAGTTTTTATGTCAGTTTGTGGACTGTCTCAGAGGTGGGATTAGCAGAAATGTTTAAAATCCAGACGTGGTTGTTTGGTGTAAGTAATAATAATAGTGGAGGTTGGTGATGGAATATGAATTTATGCAGGATGTTACTGGACAGGTAACAACATCCTTTTCAATGGATCATGAGGCTATTGGTCATTGGTTAAATGAGGAAGTAAAAGATGACTTGAGCAAATTGGATAAAATTTACTCAGCATTGGACGATATTAAAGGGAGTGAACGCCAGTGGCAGTTGACAGGTCATGAATATACGCTATTGATGAGTGAAGGAGAAATCATGATCAGAGCTAATCAACTCCAGTTTGATACTGAGATGATAGAAGAGGGCATGAGTTACTATGATAACGAGAGTTTGGCTTTTTGTGGAACAGATGATTTTATCGATATGCTGGCTGATTACAGGAAGTTTATTTTGCAAAAAAAACCAATATAAGTATTAATGTTCAATCAATGATGGTTTTTTGCCATAATTAATATTCCATCACACCTGTGTGTTGTGATAGTCATTTTTCTATTTTTTGAACAAAAACCCATGCTTCCCGGTAGCGTTCATAGTAAGCCACGTTCCCGGATAGAGATGGGTTCCAACAATAACGGTGGACTTTTTATGGAAGAGATCAATCTGTCAAACGAGATTGATAAAGCAGCAGGCTGGTTTGTCAGCAATCAGGATCTATTGATCCAGTATGTGATGAATATTGTATCTGCCATCTTAATTCTCATCGTTGGCTTATTTGTTGCCAAAATGGTCAGTAAAGCAGTCAAACGTGTGATGTCATTGCGTGGTATTGATGCCACTATCTCTGATTTTTTATCCGCGATTATGCGTTATGCCGTTATCGCGTTTACGATCATCGCTGTTCTTGGGAAATTAGGTATCCAAACTGCGTCCGTGATCGCAGTGATCGGTGCCGCAGGTTTGGCGGTAGGTCTGGCATTACAAGGTTCGTTGTCTAATTTTGCTGCTGGTGTGTTACTGGTCATGTTCCGTCCACTCCGTACTGGCGAATATGTCATGATCGGTGCAGTGGAAGGAACCGTCGTGCAAGTGCAGATTTTCTCCACAACGTTGCGCACGGCTGATGATCGTATCATCGTGGTCCCCAACGGTAAGATTATTTCGGATAATATTATCAATACCAGTCGTGAACCTAACCGCCGTACCCAGATTATAGTCGGTGTTGCATATAACGCGGATATTGATGAAGTGAAAAGAGTATTGGGTGACGTGATTAAAGAAGATCAACGTATCCAACATGAAAAAGGTGTCACTATCCGCCTGCATGAAATGGCTCCTTCATCACTGAATTTCATTGTGCGTGTATGGACTACCAATGGTGATGCCTGGAGTGTGTACTGGGATCTGATGGAAAACTTTAAGCGGGCTTTAGACAAGCACAATATCGGTATTCCGTTCCCGCAAATGGATGTTTACCTGCATCAACAACAAATTGCTTCACAGAATAAAACGGGCGAATAATCAAAGCACTTTGGTGTGAGATGTCGTCTTGCTCACACCAAAACCAAATTTGAATATGAGTCTGAATACAATCCCTATCATTTTCTCTAATGATAGATAAGAATCATTCATTTTCACTAATACATAATATTACCTAATATGCATCCATACCGTAGCTAATTGAATAATTTTTAGGAATATTTATATGTTTTCGACATTTATACAGGGATTTTTTCTCAGTGCCGCAATGATACTTCCACTCGGGCCACAAAATGTTTTTGTCATGCAACAAGGGAGTAGAAAACAGTATCATTTAATGAGTGCGGCGCTATGTGCGCTTAGTGACGCCTTGCTCATTGTCATGGGAATCTTTGGCGGCAGTGCTTTGCTTAGTAAATCGACATTTTTGCTGCAAGCAGTAACATGGGGAGGCGCGGCATTCTTACTATGGTATGGATGGAATGCTTTTCGGGCAGCATTATCAGCGGAAGTTGAACTTTCCCGTTCCGGGAGTGTTATCCAAAGCCGCTGGCGAGTCATCGTAACGCTATTTGCGGTAACATGGCTGAATCCACATGTTTATCTGGATACTTTTGTCGTGCTGGGCAGCATAGGCGGGCAATTATCCGTAGAACTTCGGCCGTGGTTTACTACCGGAGCCGTGTTAGCATCAGTCAGTTGGTTTTTTGCATTATCATTTTTGGCTGCATGGTTTTCACCTGTTCTCAATCGACCCCGTTCACAACGAATTATCAATATTTTTGTCGCTTGCGTGATGTGGTATATCGCTTGGGGACTAATTAAGCAAGGGTTATAGATTCTTCTTGATATCAATACTTCTTTATATATTTTATAACTTCTTTATAGATAGTGTGCTAATGTTTTTGAAAAGCGCCTTACTAATGTAAATATGCTGTATTTGAGGAGGTTTTGTGAAACGTAAATCACTGGTACTGGCTGCAATGATGGCTCTGGGAAGCTTGTCTGCCACAACAGTTTTCGCTGCTGAACCGCCATCTGTTCCGCACATTTCTACTTCTGGCAACGCAGTAATTAAAGCGACACCAGATATGGCCACGTTGATGATCCATGTAAGCGAGACTCAAAAGAACGCGGCAGATGCAAAGAAAAAAGTGGATGGACGTGTAGCGAAATATTTTGATTTCCTGAAAAATAATGGGATCGAAAAGAAAGATATCGATGCTGCCAATTTACGCACACAGCCAGAATATCAATATGATCAAAAATCCGGTAAATCAACAATTACAGGTTATAGAGCTTCGCGTTCAGTTGAAGTGAAAATTCATAAACTGGATCAACTGAATACCTTGCTGGACGGAGCTCTCAAAGCAGGGTTGAATGAAATTAACTCGGTTCAGTTCAGTGTTGAGAATCCGCAACGTTATCGTGATGAAGCCAGACAAAAAGCTATTGAGAATGCTATTCAGCAGGCGACAGCATTGGCAAAAGGATTCAGCGGTAAGCTGGGCCCGGTATATAGCATCAATTATAGCGCTCCTGAGGCTGTGCCAGCACCAATGAATCGTATGAAATATCAGGCAGCTCTGATGGCAGCACCTGCTGCAGATTCAGCGGGTGAAACTTATGAGCCACAGAGCATTGAATTTTCTGATCACGTTGACGCGGTTTTTGAATTACAGCGTTAAGGCGTTTCATCTTCCTGACGTAGCATCTGGCGCCCTAGTTTTAGCAGGGCGTCAGTCACTTTCCTCATCGCTCCGCTTTCTGGGGCAAAACGATGCCAGTAAAGCATACGGCGTTGGCACAGCCCGGGGGTTAAATCAACTAACTCTCTGGCTTGCAGTTCTTTGCTGATTTGCAGGTGTGGGATCATGCAACAGGTTGACCCCTGTCTTGCCAATTGAACGAAAGCTTCAGAAGAATTCACAATATGGCAGGGTACGCTGCCCGGTGATAAATCAAAATTCTGCTGTAAAAATGCCTGATGCATATCATCCAGATGGTCGAATGCAACGGCAGGTGCTTTCAGCAATGCTGAACGAGTTACCCCATTCGGGAAAAAACGCTCTGCAAATTCAGGTGAAGCAACAAACAGATAATCGAGAGCACCTAACTTATCAACCAGACAACTTGGTAGCGGCTGAGATTGAATACTAATCGCCCCGACGACTTCCCCGCGCCGCAAAAGCTCTTGAGTTCGGGTTTCATCTTCTACCTGAATATTTAACCGAATGGGTAAATCAGATAAAACGGGATGAAGAGCCGGTAAAAGCCATGTTGCCAGACTATCCGCGTTAACTGCGAGAGAGAGCAATAACGGGATTTCATTACCATTTTCATCACCGAGCCATTGTGCTTCCAGTAATTCAACCTGATGCAGTAGTGCGAGCAATTTTTGCCCTTGCTCTGTAGGGCGGGGTGGAACAGTGCGTACCAATAATGGCTGACCAAACAGATTCTCTAATTGTTTGATGCGCTGAGATACTGCGGATTGGGTGATACAAAGTTTTTGTGCCGCCCGCTCGAAACCTCGTTCTCGTATCACTGCATCCAATGCTTGTAAGGAGCGGTAATCAGGACGTTTCATTGAAAATAAGATCCTCCGTTTATGTGGTCTGAGCAGCACTATGCCATATTTTTTCGTGGGATGAGGCAATATTGTTTATACTAACCGTCAGATTTTTCCTTGTAACTGATTATAGGCTGTGATTGAAATGACTCAGGATGAACTGAAAAAAGCAGTAGGTTGGGCGGCATTGGAATACGTCAAACCGGGCACAATCGTAGGTGTTGGTACAGGTTCAACGGCTGCGCACTTTATTGATGCGTTAGGGACTATCAAAGATAAAATTGAAGGAGCGGTGTCTAGCTCAGAAGCCTCGACTGAGAAATTGAAAAGTCTCGGTATACCTGTGTTTGATTGCAATAATGTCGATGTTTTGGACATTTATGTTGATGGTGCTGATGAAATTAACGGCCAGATGCAGATGATTAAAGGCGGCGGTGCAGCGTTAACCCGAGAAAAAATCATTGCTGCTGTTGCAAAGAAATTTATCTGCATTATTGATTCATCTAAGCAAGTGGATGTATTGGGCAAATTCCCTCTTCCGGTTGAAGTTATCCCGATGGCACGTGCCTATGTTGCCCGCGAGTTGGTGAAATTGGGGGGAACTCCGGTTTATCGTGAAAATGTGGTGACGGATAATGGCAATTGCATTTTAGATGTTTACAACCTTTCCATTGTTGATCCCGCTGCATTAGAAAACAAAATCAATAATATCTCTGGTGTGGTTACCGTAGGTCTCTTTGCCAATCGTGGTGCCAACGTAGTGTTGGTGGGTACTGTGGACGGAGTTAAAACGATCACAGAATAATCGTTTATTGAGGGCAGAATATCCTGTCCTCAAAATATTTGCGTATTTATTCAAAAAAGAAAATTTGGTGATATATATCACGTTCCTGTCTAAAAAAAACTCATAATCCCGCATTTTTTCTGTAACGAATTATTTTACTTTGTATAACAACTTATTTACTCTCACTTATTCTGTCGTGTACGCAATCGGTTGTATTGCCGTTGTCGTTTTTTTTGTTATTTTGGTGGAATCTATCGGCGTTATGAAAGTCAGTTTAACTAGGATGGGCAAATGGTTAAGGTATCTCTAGAAAAGGATAAGATTAAATTTCTGCTACTGGAAGGCGTTCATCAAAGTACAGTAGACAAATTGAAGGCGGCTGGGTACAGCAATATCGAATATCATAAAGGTGCATTGGAGCCAGAAGCTCTGAAAGAAGCAATTCGTGATGCTCGGTTTGTAGGTATTCGTTCTCGCACCCAGTTGACGGAGGAGGTTTTCTCCGCCGCAGAGAAACTGGTTGCAGTAGGATGTTTCTGTATCGGTACCAACCAAGTTGATCTGGAAGCTGCCGCAAAACGCGGTATTCCTGTATTTAATGCACCGTTTTCTAATACCCGTTCGGTCGCCGAAATGGTTTTGGGAGAATTGCTGTTGTTATTGCGTCGCATACCTGAAGCGAATGCGAAAGCACATAATGGAATATGGGATAAGCAGGCAAAAGGTTGCTACGAGGCGCGTGGGAAAAAACTGGGCATCATCGGTTACGGGCATATTGGCACCCAGCTTGGTATTTTGGCTGAAAATATTGGTTTGAATGTCTATTTCTATGATATTGAAAATAAATTACCGTTAGGTAATGCACAGCAAATTCATCATTTGTCTGAATTGTTGAATATGAGTGATGTTGTGAGTCTGCATGTTCCTGAAACTGCTTCAACCAAAAATATGATAGGAGCAGAAGAACTCGAACTCATGAAGCCAGGTTCAATCTTGATCAATGCATCCCGTGGCACCGTAATAGATATTCCTGCACTCAGTGAGGCATTGGAGAGCGGACATCTTTCTGGTGCAGCGATTGATGTATTTCCGGTAGAGCCAGCCACAAACGGTAACTCTTTTACTTCGCCGTTAAGCAAATTCGATAACGTACTGCTGACACCTCATATCGGCGGTTCGACTCAGGAAGCCCAAGAGAATATCGGTACAGAAGTTGCCGGTAAACTGGTGAAATATTCTGACAATGGTTCTACACTGTCAGCGGTCAATTTCCCGGAAGTTTCATTGCCTATTCACGCCAGAGATACGCACCGTTTACTGCATATCCATGAAAATCGTCCGGGTATTTTAACCAGCATCAACCAGATATTCACTAATCAAGAAATCAATATTGAAGCACAGTACTTGCGGACTGAGGGAAATATTGGTTATGTGGTGATCGATATTACGACGCAGGGTCCAACTCAAGCCGAATCAGTATTACAACAAATGAAAAGCGTGCCTGGCACGATCCGTTCTCGCTTACTGTACTGATTAGTTTGCTGATCAGTTTTTACTGATCAACTTTTACTGATCAATTTTACGATGCAAAAGTCAGGGCTATTGGTGAAACAATAGCCCTTTTTCTCTTGTTAAATAACGTGGAAATTCACTCCCACCGCCATACTTTTTCTGGCGTTATGATTTCTGGCAGAGGAATATCCCAACTTGCACTGGGTAATGTTTCAACTAACTGAAAATCATGTGCTAACCCAATGGGATAGAAATTCTGTTGTTGCCATTTAGCGAGAGTTCTATCGTAAAATCCACCGCCCATGCCCAAACGCTGCCCTGTACAATCGAAAGCAACCAACGGAATAAACATGACATCCAGTTCAGATACAGGCAGAACCTGCCGGATATCTAACGGTGGTTCTTCTATATTAAAGCGATTCCGTATGAGGGGAGTATCAGATTGATAACGAAGGAAAAGCAGATGATGCCGACGGAAAGGATGCAATATTGGCAAGTAGACTTGTTTGTTTTGTTGCCAAAGTTGTTGAATCAATGGGCGTGTATCTAATTCTCCGTCAAAAGAGAGATAGAGAGCAATCTTGTTGGCTTGTTGAATCTTGGGATTAGCCATAACCTGCTTGACAGCCTGCTGGGCGAATCGCGATTGCTGTTCAGGGGATAAATTCTGACGTAGTTGCCGAATTTGTTTCCTGATGGATTTTCGTAGAGACAATTCTTGTAAAGACAGAGAATGGGGGGCGGAAAAAGAATCTGATTGCATAAGACCTGCCTATTAATGCAGAAAAGGATACAAAACAGATAAAAATTGGGGTTCTCCAAGATGCCGTTACAGGTGGTAACCCTTGAACCCTTGGTTCAAGGTGAACGCAGTGTCGTCTCTATTAGGCTTCTTGGTCTGGCCAAGCATGCTCACAAGAGACGGAGCACCACATTCTATAGAGATGAAATATCGGCTCAGGGGACTTACCTGCTCACAAACACCTCAGAGAAATTTTTTTGCTGCTTAAAACCCCTAAATAGGCCATAAGCGATGCTATGGAACCTATTGTATGGAACTAAATGAAGAAAGCAACTGCTTATATTAATCTAGAGTGACTACTGCCTGATTTATCAACAATATTTCGTTTATTGACAGGTAGAAGTTCAAATAATTTTACCTTGTTCTAACTTTTACCTTGTTCCAACAATGCCTTTTCAATGGTCTGCTGAAGCATTTTTATTTTTTGCTCCATATTGTAGGAATAATCACGGGTTTTCATTTTTTCCTGTGCCAACTCGTGACAGACATTCAGTGCCACAATAAAAACCAGTTGCTCAGTATTAGTGACTCTGGTGCGTTCTTTGAGGTTATGCAAACGCTGATCAAGTTCCTCAGCAGCAGCCTGTAACGCTTCTATCTGCTCTGGTGGACAATTGACACGTAATGACCGCCCAAAAATCTGAATATCTACTGGTTGTGCAGACATGACACCTTCCTGATTTATTACTGTGCCGATACCTTGATTCTGACATATATCCTTTATCTTTCAAGTTGTTGCTTTTTTATGAGCTACAATTTGAAATTTATAGGGCATAAATTAAATTTGGGCATAAAACAAGGTCGACACTAATCATTACTGTACAATACCAAAAGCCCCCCTCTTTATATCGGTGTGTGCTGTCTGGTATAGCGACTCCCCTTGATGGTAGCATAGCATGAACTTATATCGCCAACGATGATCAATATACATGTCTATACAAAACTCATTACCTAATTATCAATCATTTGATGAAATTTTGCATCAACAGTCCGTTGCCCTGACTGCTGCCGAAATGCATGGCTTAATTAGTGGCTTACTATGTGGTGGAAATCACGATAATAGCTGGCAAACTAAGATGCATGATCTCACTAATGATGGTCTGGCTTTTTCTCAGATTCTGGCTCAACCCCTCAGGGAGTTATACGAAACGACATTTGAATTACTGGATGACAGTAATTTTGCGTTTAATTTACTCCTTCCTGACGAAGAAGCGGGAACTTTTGAATGTGCGGATGCGTTGGCGGGATGGGTGAATCATTTTCTGCTGGGATTGGGCGTGGCAAATCCAAAATTGATAGAAAAACCAGAAATTAAAGAAATCGTTACCGATTTACGTAACATCGGTATGCTGGGATATGACGAAGACGAAGATCAGGAAGAATTATCTCAGGCTCTTGAAGAAGTACTGGAATATGTTCGAGTGGCTGTTCAACTCTGCTACATCGCTTTAGTGACACCAAAAAATGCAAGTAGTACAAAAAATGAAAAGCCAACGCTACACTGATTGGCGAAATATAACCCAATAGATTTTGAGTTGCAGAGCTGTCCAAAAGCTGAAACTTAAAAGAGGGCGGGTATACCAACTAATAATAATGAAATCGAAATCGCAGGAGAGGGTATGACTAAACAAGAGTATTTATCCCGTCGTCAGGCATTTTTGTCAAAAATGGCACCGGCTAGTGCGGCTATTATTTTTTCTGCCCCACCTGTGACACGTAATTCAGATAATGAGTATCCTTATCGCCAGCACAGTGATTTTCTTTACCTGACAGGGTTCAATGAACCGGAAGCGGTTCTGATATTGATCAAAAGCGATGAAACCCACAACCATAGCGTATTGTTTAATCGTATTCGGGATTTGACGGCGGAAATTTGGTCTGGTCGCCGTCTTGGGCAAGAAGCTGCACCAAAAAAACTGGGGGTGGATCGCGCTCTGCCATTCGACGATATCAATGAACAGCTCTACTTATTGTTGAATGGTCTGGAAACTGTCTATCACGCTCAGGGAGAGTTTGAATACGCGGATAATATCGTATTCAGCGCCTTGGATAAATTACGTAAAAATAGTCGTCGTAACCTTAGTGCTCCTTCTGTCATGGTAGATTGGCGTCTGTGGCTGCATGAAATGCGTCTGTTTAAATCGGAAGCTGAATTGGAAATCATACGCAAAGCCGGGGAAATTAGTGCGCAAGCGCATACCCGAGCAATGCAGGTTTGCCGTTCCGATATGTTTGAATATCAACTGGAAGCTGAAATTCAGCATGAATTTACCCGTCAGGGGGCGCGTTATCCCGCTTATAACACCATTATTGGCGCAGGAGAAAACGCTTGTATTCTGCATTACACCGAAAATGAACGACGTATGAAAAGCGGCGATTTAGTGTTGATCGATGCAGGGTGTGAATATGAGGGATACGCAGGTGACATTACGCGGACATTCCCTGTTAATGGCAAGTTTACGCGTCCCCAACGTGAAATTTATGACATCGTGCTCGAAGCCATCAACATCTCCCTTGAATTGTATCGACCGGGCACCAGTATCCGCGAAGTCACAGAGCAAGTTGTGCGCGTTATGGTTGAAGGGTTGGTGAAATTGGGAATTATGCACGGGGACGTCGAACAATTGATCGAAACCAATGCTTATCGCCAATTTTTCATGCATGGTTTGAGTCACTGGCTGGGATTAGACGTACATGACGTGGGTCATTATGGCACCGACCGCGATCGCATTCTGGAGCCGGGCATGGTGTTAACTGTGGAGCCGGGGCTTTATATCGCATCGGATGCGGATGTACCGCAAGAATACCGTGGCATCGGTATCCGTATTGAAGATGACATCGTTATCACGGATACAGGAAATGAAAACCTGACTGAGAATGTTGTAAAAGATCCGGATGAAATAGAAGCGCTGATGGCGCAGGCAAGACAGGATTAAGGTTTAATTAATCAGGAAGTGACAATGAACGTGATTATTGTGGGCGGGGGAATGGCGGGAGCGACATTGGCACTGGCTATTTCATCGTTGAGTCGGGGGCAATTGCAAGTCTCCTTGATTGAAGCAGCAGAATCCACTCAGGAGCATCCGGGTTTTGATGCGAGAGCCATTGCCTTGGCTTATGGTACATGTCAGCGCCTGAATCAGATAGGCGTCTGGTCTGCGCTGAAACATTGTGTTACCCCAATCAATCACGTTCATGTCAGCGACCGTGGTCATAGCGGTTTTGTTAACATCCGCGCTGATGACTATGATATTCCGGCATTGGGCAATGTGGTTGAATTGCACGATGCTGGTATTCATCTGTTTGACCTGTTAAAGCAGACACCAAATATAAAACTTTACTGTCCAGCGACAGTCGATAGTGTCGAACGTTTGGAAAATGCTGTGACAGTGACGCTGGATAATGGCGAAAAACTAACAGGCAAATTGCTTATCGCTGCGGATGGTAGCCATTCGGCGATAGCTCAGGCATGTCATATTCCGTATCAGCGGCAGTCTTACGGTCAGGTGGCGATTATCGCCAATGTATTGACCTCCGAACATCCTCAGGGAAAAGCGTTTGAGCGCTTCACGAAACATGGTCCGCTGGCACTGTTGCCGATGTCTGAAGGGCGCAGCTCACTAGTGTGGTGTCACCCGCTGGAAAAACAGTCAGAAATCAACAATTGGAGTCAGGACGAATTCCTTCAACACTTACAAAACGCGTTTGGCTGGCGTTTGGGCAAAATGTTGGAAACCGGTCAGAGGCACAGTTACCCTTTGGCATTATCGACAGCTAGTTGCCAGATCAGCCATCGTCTGGCGTTGGTAGGCAATGCATCCCAAACCCTACATCCGATTGCCGGTCAGGGATTTAATCTGGGGATGCGTGATGTTATGGCGTTGGCACAGGTTATTTCAGAAGCAGCGGTTTCCGGGCAAGATATCGGTTCTTATAAAACCCTGACTCAATATCAACAACGCCGTTATGCCGATCGTGAAACAACCATTGATATTACTGATGGGTTGGTCAGATTATTCGCCAATGATTACTTGCCGTTAAAAATAGGGCGTAATATTGGCCTGATGACGATGGAAATATTACCACCGATGCGGGATCTATTTGCCCGCCAGACATTGGGTTGGGTTGCCCAGTCACCATTGGCAGATTAAGAGGAAATAAAAACATGCAATCATTTGATGTGGTAATCGCAGGGGGCGGTATGGTCGGCCTTGCGCTGGCCTGTGGTTTGCAAGGTAGCGGTTTACGCATCGCGATTGTAGAAGAACATCCATCAACAGGAACATTTGATGCCAGTGATGAACATGCCTTGCGTGTTTCTGCCATCAATGCAGCCAGTGAGCGTTTACTAACCCAGCTTGGTGTCTGGCAGAATATTCTCGCGATGAGAGCAAATGCTTATCAGGGAATGGAAGTCTGGGAACAAGACAGTTTCGGTCGTATTCAGTTCAATGCGGCGGAAAATGGCCTTACTCACCTTGGGTATATCATCGAAAACCATGTGATCCGTCAGGCACTTTGGCAACGAGCGGAAAGCCTGCCAGATGTAACGATTTTTACCCCATCCTCTTTCAGTAATGTCGCTTGGGGAGAAAATGAAGCTTTCATCACTTTATCTGACGGAAATATGCTGACTTCGCGGCTGGTCATCGGTGCAGATGGAGCACATTCTTGGCTGCGCCAACATGCCGATATTCCACTGGCTTTCTGGGATTATGAACACCACGCTTTAGTGGCGACCATCCGAACGGAAGAGCCTCATGCTGGTGTTGCACGTCAGGTTTTTCACAGTGATGGAATATTGGCTTTCCTGCCGCTTTCAGATCCTTACCTATGTTCAATCGTTTGGTCATTGCCAGCGGAATCAGCACAGCAGCGCAAGATTATGGAGCCTGAATGGTTTAATCGGCAATTGAGCGTGACTTTTGATATGCATCTTGGTCAATGCGAACTGATAAGTGAACGACAAACCATTCCGCTGATGGGACGCTATGCCCGTAACTTTGCTGCCCACCGTTTGGCATTATTAGGGGATGCAGCACATACAATCCATCCTCTGGCGGGTCAGGGGGTTAACTTAGGTTTTATGGATGTCGCAGAACTGATTGGTGAATTGAGACGTTTGCACCGACAGGGAAAAGATATTGGTCAGTATCTTTATCTGGGACGTTATGAACGCCGCCGCAAACACAGTGCTGCGATGATGTTGGCTGGAATGCAGGGATTCCGTCAGTTATTTGATGGTAATAATCCTGCGAAAAAGCTATTGCGCGGAATTGGATTATCTCTGGCTGATAACTTACCAGGATTGAAACCGCAATTGCTTCGCCATGCAATGGGACTCAATGACCTTCCCGATTGGCTTGTTTCTCAACCTCCTTCAGTTGAAAAAATCTAATTCAGGTTCTTATTTAGGATTAGTTTTCCTCATATTAGGCTAAGGTGTGTTCAGTTGATTTACTTCACACTTTAGCCATTTCCTAATCAAAAAAAATTATTTATTGTCGTTTATTGCCGATTATGAGTGTCCTGCCGCAATAAATTAGACAAAAATTCTGCATGATAGTGAACGGTTTTTCAGATTATCACTCCAGCCCTGCTAATTTATTTTATGGTCCATTTCTATTTTCAGTGATAACTTCTGATGACAAGGTATCGTTTGCGTGATTAACCGATTCTTTGCTTCATGATCCAACATCTGCCGGTTAATACGCCGTATATTTTTCAGGTTACGAATGTTTTCATGTCAAGAATGGAAAGAGGGAAATAATGTCAAAACACACCCCATTGTATGACCAACATCTGGCATGCGGAGCCCGCATGGTAGATTTTCATGGTTGGATGATGCCCCTGCATTATGGTTCACAAATCGACGAGCATCATACAGTGCGTACTGATGCTGGTATGTTCGATGTTTCCCACATGACTATTGTGGATCTGCATGGTGCTGGTTGCCGTGATTTTCTTCGCCACCTTCTGGCAAATGATATCGCCAAATTAACTGAAAAGGGCAAAGCACTTTATACCGGAATGCTGAATGCTTCCGGTGGTGTGATTGATGACCTGATTGTTTATTTCTTCACTGATGACTTCTATCGCATGGTAGTTAACTCAGCGACCCGTGAGAAAGATTTGGCGTGGATTAGCCAACATGTTGAACACGACGACGTCGAAATTACGGTGCGTGATGACTTAGCGCTCATCGCTGTCCAAGGGCCGAATGCACAAGCTAAAGTTCAATCATTACTAAGTGATGAGCAAAAGCAGGCTGTAATAGGCATGAAACCTTTCTTTGGTGTTCAGTCTGGCAATCTGTTTATTGCCACTACGGGTTACACCGGTGAAGCGGGTTATGAAATTGCGTTACCGAAAGAGCAGGCAGTGGATTTCTGGCAGCAACTGTTGACAGCGGGGGTGAAACCTGCGGGATTGGGGGCGCGTGATACATTGCGCCTTGAAGCGGGCATGAATCTTTATGGTCAGGAAATGGACGAAACCATTTCGCCGCTGGTGGCCAATATGGGATGGACGATTGCGTGGAAACCGGAAGATCGCCAATTCATCGGCCGGGAAGCGTTAGAAAGACAGCGTGAAACAGGCACCGAACAATTGGTTGGACTGGTCATGCGTGAAAAGGGTGTTCTGCGTGGTGGCTTAACTGTCAGTTTTACAGACGACTCCGGTGAAATTCGTTCTGGTGTCATTACCAGCGGAACATTTTCCCCAACCTTAGGATTTAGCATAGCCCTTGCACGAGTACCGCAAGGCATTGGCGAACAGGCGGTTGTCCAAATTCGTAATCGAGAAATGCCTGTTCAGGTTGTTAAACCGGGCTTCGTACGGATGGGTAAACCACTTGTAGAGTGATTTTTGAACGTGATGTTTTGATTATTGTAATGTTTTCATTAACTTTAAAACAAGGAGATGGCAACGATGAGTCATGTACCAGCAGAATTAAAATATACAGAATCACATGAATGGGTTCGCTCGGAAGGAAATGGAGAATACACAGTAGGTATTACCGAACATGCCCAGCAACTCTTGGGGGATATGGTATTCGTTGATTTGCCTGACGTTGGCACAGAGTTAAGCAGTGGTGATGATTGTGCCGTGGTGGAATCAGTTAAAGCGGCGTCTGATATCTATGCTCCGCTCAGTGGCGAGGTTATCGCTGTTAACCCTGGCTTGGAAGGCTCCCCTGAATTAGTGAACAGTGAACCGTATAACGAAGGTTGGTTGTTCCGGATCAAAATCACTGATGAGAGTGAACTCGATAATCTGCTTGATTCTGAAGGTTATCAGTCACTCTTGGAAGAAGACGAGTAATTGCTTTTGACCGCCCCATATCACGCTGTGAATGGGGCGTTTTTATGTGTACTGTTTTTTAGCTAGTTTCAGGAAATTATCATCAATGACTCAGACACTAATCCAACTTGAAAATCAGGGTGAATTCATTCGTCGCCACATTGGTTCTTCTGCTGAGCAGCAAATAGAAATGCTGGCGATAGTTGGCGCAAACTCTCTTGACGATCTGACAAATAAAATCGTTCCCCGTGATATCGCATTGTCAGAACCCCCTGCAATCGGTGAAAGTGCGACAGAACAACAGGCTCTGGCTGAACTGAAAGTGATGGCGAGCCAGAACCAGCGTTATCAATCATATATCGGCATGGGATACGCGCCCTCCATACTCCCGCCAGTTATCCTGCGTAATTTACTGGAAAATCCGGGCTGGTATACCGCCTATACCCCTTATCAGCCGGAAGTTTCCCAGGGTCGTCTGGAAGCTCTGCTGAATTTCCAGCAAGTAACGATTGATCTGACGGGTCTGGATCTGGCATCTGCATCTTTATTAGATGAAGCAACGGCAGCGGCGGAATCCATGGCAATGTCAAAACGGATCAGCAAACTGAAAAGTGCTGAACGTTTCTTTGTTGCCGATGATATTCACCCACAGACATTAGATGTTATTCGTACCCGCGCCGAAACCTTTGGATTTGAAGTCATTGTTGATAAAGCCGAAAAAGCACTGGAATTGGAAGGTGTCTTTGGTGTCCTGCTACAACAAGTTGGCACAACGGGCGAAGTTCACGATTACAGTGATCTGATTGTGAGACTGAAAGAGCGAAAAATCATTGTCAGTGTTGCTGCGGATTTCATGGCATTAGTCATGCTGACAGCACCGGGCAAACAAGGGGCTGACATCGTATTTGGCTCAGCCCAACGTTTCGGTGTACCGATGGGATACGGTGGCCCGCACGCTGCTTTCTTTGCCTGCCGTGATGAATTCAAGCGTTCCATGCCGGGGCGCATTATCGGGGTTTCCCGTGATGCGGCGGGCAATAGGGCATTGCGTATGGCAATGCAGACCCGTGAGCAGCATATCCGCCGTGAAAAAGCGAACTCCAATATCTGTACTTCGCAGGTTTTGTTGGCGAATATTGCAGGCATGTATGCGGTTTATCACGGCGCAGAAGGTTTGAAGCGCATTGCTGACCGTATTCATCGGCTGACAGACATTCTGGCGGCTGGTTTGCAAAAAGCAGGTATCACGCTGCGCCATAAAACATGGTTTGACACACTGGCTGTTGAAGTAACAGATAAAGCTCAGGTACTGGCAAGGGCCGAGAAAGCGCAAATTAATCTGCGCACTGATATCCTCGGTGCTGTCGGGGTATCATTGAGTGAAAAAACCAGCCGCGAAGATTTGGTCACTTTATTCCAGGTCCTGACAGGTTCTGATGTTGTGTTGGATATCGGGGCACTCGATAGCGAAATGGCGGCAGACAGTCAGTCCATACCCGCTTCCATGCTGCGTAATGATGAGATTTTGACACACGACAATTTCCGTCGTTATCACAGCGAAACCGACATGATGCGTTATATGCACAGTCTGGAGCGTAAAGATCTGGCTTTGAATCAGGCAATGATCCCGCTGGGTTCATGTACCATGAAACTGAATGCGGTAGCGGAAATCACACCGATTACATGGCCTGAATTTACCGATATGCATCCCTTCTGCCCACCGGAACAGGCGCAGGGCTATCATCAGCTCATCAGCCAGCTTTCGCATTGGTTGGTGTTGTTGACCGGATATGACGCATTTTGTATGCAGCCAAACTCTGGTGCACAAGGTGAATATGCAGGCTTGCTGGCGATCCGCCGCTATTACGCCAGCCGTAGTGAACAACATCGTCATGTTTGCCTGATCCCAAGTTCAGCTCACGGTACAAATCCTGCTTCTGCACACATGGCAGGTATGACGGTTGTTGTCGTGGATTGTGACAAAGAAGGCAATATCGATCTGGCTGATTTGCGTGAAAAAGCGGAAAAACACCGTGATGATCTTGCTTGTATCATGGTGACTTATCCATCGACTCATGGTGTGTATGAAGAAACCATCCGTGAGATCTGTAACGTCATTCATCAAAACGGTGGTCAGGTTTACCTCGATGGTGCGAATATGAACGCCCAAGTAGGTATTACGACACCGGGCTTTATTGGCGCAGATGTATCACACCTGAACCTGCACAAAACTTTCTGTATCCCACATGGCGGCGGCGGTCCGGGAATGGGACCGATTGGTGTGAAAAAACACCTTGCACCATTCGTTCCGGGGCACTCTGTGGTGGAAATGGATGGAGTCACTACACTGGGCGCAGTATCCGCAGCACCATTTGGCAGTGCTTCCATCCTGCCAATTAGCTGGATGTATATCCGCATGATGGGGGCGAAAGGTCTGAAACAGGCCAGTCAGGTTGCTATCCTGAATGCAAACTACATCGCTGCCCGTTTGAAAGGCGCTTATGAGATCCTTTATACCGGACGTGGTGGCTATGTTGCCCACGAATGTATTCTGGACATTCGCCCACTGAAAGAAGAATTCGGCATCAGCGAAATGGATATCGCCAAGCGGTTGATTGATTACGGTTTCCATGCTCCAACGATGTCATTCCCTGTTGCAGGAACCTTGATGGTTGAGCCAACAGAATCAGAAAGCAAAGTTGAAATTGACCGCTTTATTAACGCAATGCTGGCAATTAGGGAAGAAATCAGCAAAGTGGCGAAAGGGGAATGGTCTCTGGAAGACAACCCACTGGTCAATGCGCCACATATTCAGACTGAGCTGGTTTCTGACTGGGGCCATGCGTACAGCCGTGAAATTGCCGTTTTCCCGACCGCAGAAACCAAAGCCAATAAATACTGGCCGACAGTTAAACGTCTCGATGATGTCTACGGTGACCGCAATTTACATTGCTCTTGTGCGCCGATTGACGATTATCGTTAATTACGTTTTATTTTGTACACTGCTAAATCTCCGTCCGCAGGACGGAGATTATTCTTTTTCAGGAAATTATTTTTTCAGGAAACTATTTTTCAGGGTATGGGAAAGGCGTAACATAGCGGCTTCGATTTCATGGGCTGCCAAAGAAGAATAACCTAATATCCAACCTTGTTTTTTGTTCTCGCCAAAGTACAGTCTGCTAAGTCCCGGTAACTGTATGCCCAGCATAGCGGCCTGGCGGATAGTTTTTTCTTCTGACCAGCCATTTTCTAACAGGCAGGGTATTTGTAGCCCTCCTTCTGGCCGCAGCGCCGTCACAATGCCGCCTAAATACTTATCAATAGACTCAAGCATGATTTCTCTACGTCCGGCATATAATTTGCGCATGGCACGGATATGGGAATTGTAGTGCCCATCCTCCATAAAACGCGCCAAAGTTAACTGCAATATTTGCGGAGTATGCCCATCCATGATGCTGCGTGCATAGGTAAAGGCATCAACCAGCTCGTGTGGCACTGCCATATAACCCATCCGAAGGCCGGGATAGAGTGTCTTGCTGAAGGTTCCGAGATAAATTGTTCTCTGATATTTATCTAAGCCCTGAACACAGGCGATAGGAAGTCCATCGTAGTGAAATTCACTATCGTAGTCGTCTTCAATAATCCATTTATTGTTTTCGGCGGCCCAATTAACCAATTCAAGCCTGCGCTCCAGCGATAAAGTGACGCCAGTGGGATATTGGTGGGAAGGTGTGACGTAGACGCAATGAGCGCCACTGCGATCTGCTTGCAGTAAATCTGTCCGGATGCCTTGCTTATCGACATTAACCGGAACGATCTTAATTTCGGCGGCTTCAAATGCCTTTTTAGCACCGAAATAACCGGGATTTTCCATCAAAATGGGATTTCCCGCATCTACCAGCAATTGGGCACATAAAAACAATGATTGTCTTGTACTGCTTATCACAATGATCTGTTCAGGAGAAACCTTAGCGCCACGTTCAAGATTCAAGTAGGCAGAGATCGCTTTGCGTAATGGTTCAGCACCTTGTGGATCGCCATGTAACAACACACTGGCGCGATAATCCTTCATCGCCTGACGTTGCAATCGCTCCCAGACATCAATCGGAAACGTGCGGGTTTCAGGCAAACCAGTCGCAAACGCCTTAACCCTTTGTTGGTCGATAACTCCACCGCTATTAAAAATTATTCTCCCGCGTTGGCTCAGACCAACGCCCCGTTCTTTGGTTTTGCGATTATGCTCCTGAGATTTCATTTGCCGGCGCGCCAATCCCCGTAGCTCAGTGCCCAATGTGTCGGATACATAACTGCCTGAACCTGCCCGGCGAATAATGAAACCATCACGGTGAAGTTGTACATAAGCATTCTCGACAGTATCCCGGGCAACGCCGAGTGACTTAGCCAGAATACGGGTTGCAGGCAGCTTCACTCCAGCACCAAGAGCACCATCAAGAATCAGGGCGCGGAGGGCACGTTGAATGCGTTGATGCAGATCCAGAAGTTGAAAATCGACATCATTCATTCGGATCTTTAGCGTTTCAAGTTCAAACGTTTTTATCATGAGACACCTTAATCGAATTTCGATATTTGAATTTAAAGTGGTCTGCTCTGGTTGTCAAAAGCGTACTGTCTAAACAGTCCAATTTCACGCTATAAAATGCACCTCAATTTAGATTAACGATCCTGTTTTGTTGGGGAGTAGTAACACCATGTCTTCTTTACATTTATCTATACATTTTAGAGATCTCACTCATCCTGTTATTGCCGGATTGATCTCAGTCATCGTCAACTATGGTGGCACTTTTATTCTGGTCTTTCAGGCGGCAAAAGTTGCTAGTCTCAGCCCTGAACTGACAGCTTCTTGGGTATGGTCAATATCGATTGGAGTAGGGATAACAGGGCTGTTACTCAGTTGGTTTTCCCGTGAACCTATCATTGTCGCATGGTCAACACCAGCGGCGGCATTTCTCGTCGTATCGTTGGCTACAACACCCTACGCCGAAGCAATAGGGGCTTACCTCATCTCTGGTGCCGCTTTCGTGTTATTGGGCTTATCGGGTTGTTTTGAGAAAGTCATCCGTTTGATCCCTCCGGGCATCGCTTCCGGGCTACTGGCCGGAATTCTTCTTCAGTTTGGCATCGGTGCTTTCAGCGGTATGAGTATTGACCCATTACTTGCTGGATTACTGATTGTTACCTACATCGTACTAAAGCGCTTTACTGCCCGTTATGCCGTGGTAGGCATTCTTGTCTTGGGTTTGGCTTTTCTGCTTATTCAGGGGCGCGTTGATTTGTCAGAATTGGAATTAAAATTTGCTGTGCCTGTATTTACCATGCCGGAATTCTCACTCAATACTTTGTTGAGCGTCGCTTTGCCCTTGTTCCTGATTACGCTAACCGGACAATATATGCCCGGAATGTTGGTTCTGCGTAATGATGGCTTCAAGACCAGCGCTAACCCAATCGTTACTGTTACGGGCTTAGGCTCTTTGATTATGGCTCCGTTTGGTTCACACGCCTTTAATATTGCCGCGATCACGGCGGCAATCTGTACAGGTAAAGAAGCCCATGAAGATCACTCTAAGCGTTGGATTTCAGGTATTGCTGCGGGAGTTTTCTACATCCTCATTGGTATCTTTGGTGTGACACTTGCCGCTGTTTTTATGGCCTTACCAACAGTATTTATTACCACTTTGGCTGGACTTGCCTTGCTGGGAACAATAGGTGGCAGTCTTGCCGGTGCAATGGCTGATTTGAAAAGCCGCGAAGCTGCATTGATCACTTTTCTGGCTGCTTCTGCCAACATCAACTTACTGGGTATTAGCGGTGCATTTTGGGGATTGCTGATTGGACTTATGGCCTATATCGTCCTTAATGGCCGTTTTCCGCACTATAAATCAATATCCGAAAAAATGAGTCCCTCTATCTCTAAAAAAATAAACAAGTAAAGATTAATAGATTGATGGGAAAAACACTAAAAATAGCGAAAAATAAATTTTGGCAGTGTTGATATAATTATCACTCTGCTATTTTACCCTATGTCAAAGAAATGTTCGCGATAGAACAACTGGCTACAGCAGAAAATAAGGAAGCCTCTGAAAAGAGGCTCTTCGTAGGGTTTTATATTTTCTTACCTTCGTAGTAAGCAATATATCCTTTACCACAATGACGAGCTACCGGTTTAACACTCTGTAAGTAATACTGAATATTTCCGTCAGTAAATACACTATCAAAAATGTAATTAGGGCGAACTTCGTATACAACCCACACCGTACCATTGAGTCCGGTGTGGGTTCTCCCGGAACTATAACAATAGTTCTGGTAAAAATCTGTATTTGCTGAGGCGGTTGCAATGCCTCCAGTTAATGCAATACCTGCTGACAATGCTCCAGTTACTAATAATTTCTTCAACATAAAAACTTCTCCTTAACATTCTCACAACTTTATATTTAAATTTATCACTTAACAAATCATATTTGATAAGATACGCTAAATGTAAATCATCATAAGATATTTTTACTATTCCAAAATTTAGAAATTGACTATGTTTTTTATATTGTAAATTTGTCTAGTGTTATAAAATCAAAAACCCCGTTATTTTAACGAGGTTTATTAGTTGGCTGAAAGCTGGGATAATTTTTATTCGGTATGATTTTCCTATGATTTCATGCCTTCATATTTACCAACATAAACATTCATTCCGCAGACATATAATTTTTTAAAGCCTTTTAAATGCCATTTGATACCATTTTCATTACGAACATTAAGAAAAACAATACCATCTTTAACAAGATATTTAGTATACACACCATTGTTATATTCTTCAGAAGAAGAATAACAATGGTTCCAAGGGATATCTACGTTTGCTGATGCAGTTCCAATGCCACCGGTTAATGCAATACCTGCCGATAATACGCCACCTATTAATAATTTCTTAAACATAAAAATCTTCCTTTAAAATTTCAATGTCTATTATCATAATTTATGATAAATCATCATACTGCTATTGATTACACAATTAAATTGTTCGTGGTTTTGCATAATAATTGAAACGTAACTCGCCGTAATCACCATTATTTTACAGTAAATATTATATTAATACAGTAAGTGGCTTTTTTTAAAGATGTTCAAACAGGTTAATAAGGGCAAGTGGAAAAAATTATTATTCATGATGAAAATCAAAACCCCGTCGTTTAAAACGGAGTTTTTCTGCATTAAAAATTGATCATGATAATAATTTTCTTTGGCGAATTAATTTATTTTCCTTCCTTGATAATAAGCTTGATAGGCTGTATTTCCTGTATGATACTCACAGGCTCCAGTTTTTCCTTTAAAATACCATTTAATACCAAACCTTTCAAAGGTATTTGCGAAATTATTTGAAGGATTAACAACATACATTTCATAAAGGGTACCGTCAAGATGTTTTGGTATGTTTTCAACCTGACATTTATTTAGTGCCATTGCATTACTACTCAACAAAACACCCGCGGCCAATGCCCCAACAGTCAATAATTTCTTGAACATAAATATTCTCCCGTCATAGTTTTAGGATTTTTAATTTAAGTATATTATTTATAGAGTTGTATTTGATAATGCATTCTGAATTTAAATCATCAGTGATGGCATTACTATTTCAAAATTTAGAAATTGACTCTGTTTTTATATGCTGAATTATAAATATAATTACTATTGTTATAATTATTATTAAGTAATGATCTTGCTATCATTTAAAAAAGTAAAACATTTATAATCTCAACGTAATGTATCATGATAATGTCGATTTAACGTTGCTTACTTATTAATTTATCAATAACATAATAACCCGATTATTTTGATAAAGAATAAGTGTAGTTATTAAGGTGAAAGGTATTATAAAAATAATGGGCGCTATAATAAATTCTATTCATCCTACAGAGTCAATATTACCGGTTATTAGCATGCAAAATCTAACCCGATGTTATCAACAGGGTGAAGAGATCCAAATACCGATTCTGAAAGATATTACAGCACAAATTTTTGCCGGACAAAGTTGTGCCATTGTTGGCGCATCGGGTTCGGGTAAAAGCACATTATTGAATATTCTCGGTCTGCTGGATAAACCCACCTCCGGAAAATATTTTCTTTGTGGCGTTGACATATCAACAGCAGATGATGACCTTCGTGCCAGAATGCGCAATAAAGAAATTGGCTTTGTTTTTCAGAGTTTTCATTTGCTGCCCGGAATGACAGCAACGGAAAACGTTGCACTACCACTTCTTTATCGTGGTATTTCTGTCGCTCAGTCCCATAAAATTGCCAGAGAAAAATTACATTTGGTAGGGCTTTCTCATCGTGCAGCTTATTATCCGGCTGACCTGTCCGGCGGTCAGCGGCAGCGGGTGGCACTTGCCAGAGCGTTAGTCGGAGAACCTTCATTACTGCTGGCTGATGAACCTACCGGTAATCTGGATCAGCAAACCGCAGAAGAAATCTTGTTGTTGCTTTCATTCCTTCACAGAGACAATGCGATGACGCTGGTTGTAATAACGCATGATTCTATGATTGCAAATCATATGCAGCGTGAATTACTCATGGTTGACGGTCAGTTGCATGAAACCAAAGGTGTGGCAATTCATGCATGATAAGAGTCAGTTCAACCGCTATGGTATGTCAGCACTGATGATGTGGAGGGAAGCCTGGCGTAATTTAATGGCAACGGGGAGAAGTACTCTGCTTGCGTTATCGGGTATTGCCATTGGCTGTGCGTCTGTGGTGGCTTTTGTGAATACCGGGCATAACGCCACGCTGGCTGCATTAAAGATGTTCAGCGGGCTTGATATCAATGTCATTACAACTAATTTTTATTCCTATCATAATGGGGTTGATAGTGAATCCATTAACATGGACGACCTAAAAACGGCTGTTCCCGGTTTGTCTTCAGCAGCCCCGTGGATCTATTATTCTTCTCCTGTGCGCTATAACGGGAAAACAGAAACATTTATCCTGATAGGTTCTTCCGCAGAACTTGAAGATGTCATGCAATTGCAAATTCGTCATGGCCGATTTATTTCTGATTATGACCAACGCTCTCCTTATCTGGTTATTGGCAATGAAGTCGCCGCTACCCTCGGTGAAGGGGATGCCTCCCGAATACTTGGCAAGCAGATTCAGATTGATAATTATTTATACACAGTGATTGGTATTTTCGATGTAAAGGGGCAAAACCCTATTTTTCCTTTTTCTCTGGATTCAGTCGCTGTTGTTCCTCTCAATGCTATGCGCAAAATATCACCCAATACCAATCTGAATGGCATTATTTCCCGCACAATAACAACCTCCACGACAGAAACCGATGCAAAGAATTTACTGACGTTCTTTAAGACTAAATTCCCAGCAGTTGAAATTGACGTTCGGGTTGCCCAGCAATTACTGCAAGGGCAGACAGAGCAAAGCAAAACCTTTTCTTTTATGTTGATAGGATTAGCGGGCATTTCATTACTTACCGGCGGCATTGCCATTGCCAATGTCATGCTGATGAACATTTCAGCCCGTCGGAAAGAGATTGGATTGCGTATGGCCCTAGGCGCAAGAATTCAGGATATCCGCCGCCTGTTTTTATATGAAGTTGTTGTTCTGACGTTTGCCGGCGCAATGCTTGGAGCGCTGGTCGGTGTCATCGTTTCTTTCCTTTTTGTTCTGTATTCCGGCTGGTCATTTTCTCTGGCCCCCTTATCTATTCCTTTAGGGATAGGGAGTTCAATTGTGGCGGGACTTATTTCCGGCTTTTATCCCGCACATAAAGCCTCACAAATGGAACCCGTACAGGCATTACGTGATGATTAAAAAATATTTTCTTTATGGCTTCCTGACTCTGTTTTTCTGTTTTCCTCAAACAGGAATTTCTGTGCCTGAACAGAAACGATTAGCTTTATCAGAACCTGATTACAGTTTGTATCGGGAAACTGCAGGAGAAGTGATAGGTCTGTCATTGAGTGACGCGATATCGCTGGGTTTAAGAAATAATTATGCAATCCGCAGCGTTTATCTGGATCGCATTGCGCAGAAATTCGATTTGAGGGTGGCAGAAGATAGATTTACACCCAAGCTACAGCTAAGCGGACGTTACATTGCGGGTAAAAATCAGGATGCAAATTTCAGGAAAACCAGTCTTTCTCCTAATGCCACATTGCTTACTCCATTGGGAACAAGTTTCACGCTTTCATGGGCGCATGAAAACAATAAAACAGGGATAAACAATTTTCACAATGATGGTGCAAGTATTACTGTAATCCAGCCGCTTTTACGGGGAGCAGGAACCGATGTTAATAATGCCCCGATCTTACTGGCAAAACTCCGGGAGCAAACTAACCGGCTGAATCTAAAAGCCACTGTTTCCGACTCAATCACACAAATCATTCTGGCTTACCATGCATTACTCCGTGCTCAGGAACAACAGGCATTATCTGTCGCTTCCCTTAAACGTATGCAGAAATTAGTGGAGACGAATAAGGAATTGATTGATGCCGGCAGAATGGCTCAGACAGATATCATACAAACTCAGGCTGATCTCGCCATGCAAGAACTTTCAGCGAAAGAGACTGAAAATAATGTTCATGCCACAAAACTGGCATTGCTTAAGTTACTCGCCCTGAGTCTTAAAACGCCTATCCATGCGACCGATATGCTGAAAGGGACTCACGTCAGTCTGAATGTTGAGCAATCCATAAAAAAAGCGCAGGCACAGCAGCCGGGTTATCTTATTCAACTACTTTCCGCAAAAACCGCAGATATCCAGTTATTGCAGGCCCGGGATAACCGGCTCTGGGATTTATCACTGGTCGGGGGAGCATCCCAGTACCGTTCATCCTCTTCTGACTCCCGCAACTGGGAAAATTATGTGGGTATACAGCTGGATATTCCAATCGGTGATATGACTCAGAAACAAACGGAAGTTCAGGCCAGAGTGGGTGTCCAGAAGCAGGTATTACATCTGGAAGAGGCCAGAATAAATCTGGAACAGAAAGTTATTAATGCCATCCGTGATACCGAATCTCGCTGGCAGGAATATCAATTAGCAATAAAAGCCAGTTCACTTTCCCAAAAGAAACTCGAAATTGAACAGGAAAAATTACAGGCAGGTCGATCCAGCAACTTTCAGGTGCTGAGTTTTGAAACCGATCTGAGAAATGCCGAAAATGCCCGCCTGAATACCCTTATCCAGTATCTCAATGCGCAGGCTGAGCTGGATCAAGTTCTGGGCACGACGCTGGAAAGCTGGGAGATAACGATTAATGAATAAACGCTCAAGGCTTACATGTTCAATATTTACACGTTATCGGTGGGTTATAACGGGCATATTTGTTGTGGCAATTTGTTTTTTAGCCTTTTTTTCCGCAGGGCATGTGTTCTCAGGAAAATCATCAGATCAACAATCAGTACAGTGGATCGAAGTAAAGCCCGGCCTGATAGAAAAGCGACTGAGCTTAGTGGGCAAACTGCAATCCAGACGCCTTGAGACCATACCTGTGCCATTTGAGGGGATTATCAATCAGGTTCTGGTTAAAGAAGGGCAGCGAGTGAACGCGGATCAGACATTGGTCACGCTTGATACCCGAAAAATTGATATCGAACGCCGGCAGGCGCAGGTCGAAATGATTAAGGCCTCATCAGTTGTTGACCAATTAAATGACTGGGAAAACAGTCAGGAAGTTATCCGAGCCAGAAGGAACGTCGAAAATGCGAACCATATGGTGATGGAATTGAAAAACAATTTCGCAAAAACACAGACGCTTTTTTCTCGGGGCATCGTTCCGAGAATGGAAGTGGAAACTCTTGAGCAGCAACTCCGTCGGCAACTCACGGATCTCGCTTCAGCACAGGACGATCTGGCATCTACCCGACAAAAAGGGAGTGTGAATAATGTACGTGTTGCGGAGATGGAACTTCAGAATGCAACAAGCCGCTATCAGGCACTACAGGAGCAATACTCCCACAGAGAAATCAAAGCACCATTTTCAGGTGTCGTACTTAGGGCAACACAAGGAGAGAACGGGAAGCTTTTAACGATTCAGACTGGCATTCGGGTTACTGAGGGAACACCCTTACTGGACATTATGGATACGACACAGTATCAGGTATTGGCACAGGTTGAAGAAGCTGATCTTGCCAAACTGAAAGAAGGGCAGGCAGTAAAAATCAGCGGAGAGGGATTTTCTGATCATCCTTTGGATGGAGAAATTGAAACCATTGCCATGCAAAGTGCGAATAACGATAAATCCGGAGCCGCGATTTATTATGATGTTGTGATTAAAGTGACTTCACCCATGAACCGGAATTATCCCATCAGGCCCGGTATGAGCGCCAAAGTTAATATTATTATTTATCGCAATGAGCAGGGGATTGTTGTACCAGAAAAAACATTAACTCGTGATAGCAACGGGCAGTTATCAGTAATCTGGCGCCCGGATTTAAAAGGTCAGCCGGTATCCCGACAGGTCACTGTCGGAGAGGCTATGCCGGAAGGTATAGAGATCCACGGACTGGAAGCGGGATTTATCGTACTGCCTCATTGACCCCAGCCCCCGGATGAGGGGGCGATTTCTCCGTAAGGAAATTAGTGGCGAACCTCAATAACCATATTATCCTGAGATAACTTGTTTAAAATATCATCAATATTTTGCGTATTGATTTTATCTAAGTTAGCATCCCATTCATCCAAGAGTATCAATAATCTTGTGTTTTTCATTTAATTGAAAAACATCTAAGTAGCCGAATAAATTTAATTGATTATTTTGAGTGTTTCAATATTATTGATGTTGAAATTGTGATTGGCTCGTAAGAAAGCTTTACCAAAACGGTTAGCTAAAAAGCAGTTCAGCATGATAACTATCGTGGATATATTTACTATGACGATGCTTCAGATTTCACATATATTTCTTTCTGAAAACACCTTCACCAGCATACCTGTTTGGATGAAATTTTATTACTTCTATAGTTAGCTCACTTCTTAAATCATAAACATAATTGGTCAGTGTTATTTATTAATGACATCCAGTTATTGTTCAGTGATCTCATAACTTCCGTTGTTCCTTAAATAACTTCATGGTTTTTAAAAATAAAGCAAAAATTGTTTTTGTATATGGTTGGTTCCTGAAGGAGTCTTTCCATATTTTAATTATGAAAATAGGAGTTCAGGCAATGTCATTGAATCAAATCGACAGCTCGAATAAGCGAGCCGGGCTGCGTAATTGGTTTGGGCTAATAGTGTTAATGCTACCCGTTTTATTGGTCACAGTAGATAATACGGTCTTAGGATTTGCTCTGCCGAAAATAGCAGGTGCTTTGGAACCAAGTGCTAATCAGCAACTATGGATAATAGATGCTTATTCTTTGATGTTGGCAGGCTTGTTGGTTTCCATGGGGAGTATTGGTGATCGTGCGGGACACCGATTATTACTGCTATTGGGATCATTGGGATTTACAATTGTTTCAGTTTTAATCGCATTATCAACATCCCCGGAACAATTGATTTTTGGCCGTGCTGCCCTTGGTTTTTTTGGTGCGATGCTGATGCCATCAACGTTGGCATTGATTAGTTGTCTTTTTGAAGATCGGGAACAGCGCCGTATTGCCGTTGCTATTTGGGCAACAACACTGACGGTCGGTTCGGCTTTAGGCCCCGTCATTGGTGGTATTTTGCTACAGTATTTCGATTGGAATTCTATTTTCTTGCTAGCGGTGCCTATATTAGTTCCTTTATTGATCTTCGGCCCCATTTTATTGCCTGAATCAGATAAAAAACAGACTGGATTTATTGATATCTATAGCGTTTTATTATCGATAATCTCGATGACCAGTATTGTGTATGCGATTAAGCATGTAGCCAGTGATGGAGTTGATATTAGTGCCATTGTCACATTCGTTATTGGTGTGATTGCCGGAAGGGGATTTATTCGGAGGCAGCAGAAGCTACCTGTACCTCTGATGGATATTTCTTTGTTCCAAAATGGCGTATTTACAGGTTCGGTTATAGTGAACTTGTTGAGTTTGGCGCTATTGGTTGGTTTTATATTTTTTGCCACTCAATTTCTACAAATTGTGCTAGATATAGAACCGCTCTTCGCCAGCTTTGCATTGGTACCGGGTCAAATCATGGCAATTATTGTTGGTATGGCGATAGTGCCTGTTGCGCAGAAAGTATCAGCACATTGGCTTATGCCAATTTTACTCGCTTTAGCAGGGGCAGCATTTTTCTTAATAGCCTGTGTAGGCAGTGATCTGATTTCAGTTATTTTCGCTTTTGCAATATTGGGAATAGGGGTGGGGGCAATTGCTTCTGTTTCCAATGACCTGATCCTTTCTGCCGTTCCGCCTTCTAAAGCTGGTGCCGCTTCGGCAATCAGTGAGACAGCCTATGAAGTTGGGGTTGTTCTTGGCACAACGATTTATCGGTGGATTAGTGACTGCGTTTTATCGTCTCAATCTGGCGTTGCCTTCTGATATTCCTCAGGAACAAGCCAGATTGGCGTTGGAGACACTCGCAGGGGCTTATGAAGTTGCAGGTTCATTAATGAACAGCGGAAGTCAGCAATTGATGAATGCAGCAGCCTATTCTTTCACTAATGCCATTCATATTACGAGTTGGTTAATTACAGGGCTAACAGGAATCGCCGTCTTAGTTACTTGGTATTTACTGAGAAAAGCTGAGAGTCACTGAATTTTTCGATTGGTATTTTATTGATCAGGAAAACTGCCATGTTGAAGCTGTCAGATATTGTACCCAACGAGTCTGACAGCTTATTGACCAGAAAAAAGCCAGAAATTACCTCAGCCAGCCTTTTTCTTTCGCTGACTCCAATTGAGGAAGCAGATATTTCCACAGTTCAGGATAACTTTCGGCAACAAAATGGAGCAGGTTATAGACTTGCTCAAAGCGAATGTCATTTTCAACCCAACTCTGGCCTTGGTTATGCAGATTCATAAATACCGGCATAATTCTGTCGAGTGTTTTAGCAAAGCGCGCTTCGGGAGTGACTGCATCTTCATATTCGTGCCAAAGTTCCAGAAAATACCCTCCCTGTGTTTCCGGCAGTAAGCCAAAAATACGCTTGGCCGCTTTCACTTCTTGCTCTTCAATGGCTTTACGGGCGGCCAAATCGAAAGCAATAACATCTCCTGCATCAATTTCAACAATGTCATGGATCAGGGCCATTTGAATGACGCGGCCAATATTCACATCTCCGGCATAAGGAGCAAAGCCGATAACGGCAATAGCAAAATGCCAGCTATGTTCAGCGGAGTTTTCGTGGCGCGAATTATTCAGCAACTTTGTTTTGCGATAGACATATTTTAATTTATCCAGCTCCATGATAAATGCGATGACATCAGTAAAAGGGCCGAAATCAACAGGAGGTATAGTTAATGACATACAGAACCTCAATAATTATTTTTCTTCATCTAATGAGTAGGGTAATGCTTGAATAGTGAGAATATGGCCTTCATCTTCACGAATACGGAAAACACTCCCTGCTTCCATATCATTGCTCATGACAACCTGCACCCAGACTGAATCGTCAGCCAGTTTCACCGCAGCCAGCACAGAGCCTGTCCGGCGCCATTTATCACCCAGCTGCCATTCCAAATCATCACCAGCGACTGGCAGGGAAGACGCTTTACCCGCTAACCAGTACATGGCTCGCTTATTCGCTCCACGATACTTGGCACGAGTCACCATCTCCTGACCGGTATAGCAGCCTTTCTTAAAGCTGATACTGTGCTCGATTGCCTGAAGGTTTGTCGCTTGTGGAATAAATTGCCCACTACTGACTGTATCAATAACCGGAAATCCTGCTTCAATTTCCAGTGCCAGCCATTGCCGACTGTCATTCAATTGCGACTGAAACTTTTCGACTAACGTTTCGGTCAATTGAGCCGCAGTTGTGCTGTCTGTGACTAAAATAAAACGTTCTGTAGGAAGTGATAAGTGAATAAGTGTTGTTGTTTTGTGTTGGATCACAGGGGATTCAGCATCGGGCAGGATAGGGAAAAGTGTTGAAAGTGCTTCCCTGCTTCCTGCTCCAGCTACACCAAGCAGCGTATTTTCTTCGTCTTTAGCAAAAGTGACTTTGGAAAAGACAGCATACTTTTTCAATTCAGTTAATTGCGTGTCCAATACTGAACGACGTTCAATATAAGCGAAACCTTCACCACGCTGAAACAGTCGCAGATTACTCCACATTTTTCCTTTGGCATCACAATGTGCAGTTAACACATGCTGGTTTTCATTAATAGTAGTGATATCTGCTGTAACCTGACCTTGCAGATACTTCTGGGCATCAGCTCCGGTTGCAGTTACAACCCCCCAATCATCAAGAGAAATTAAAGTCAGAGGGAGCGTTGCAGAAGGGGATGGGAATTGTGCAGAAAACGGAATTTTGTAAGCCATAACAGCTCCTGCCAGTAAGCTATCTAAGAAATAAGGCTAATGGTAAAAGAGAAGTGACTTAATGCAAAGGGGTTATTCCCGTTATTTTTGGATAAAACATTTGTTGTTGAGTTGTTGCGATGCGCTTCTCAAGTTACCGATATATCCAGTGATTCAACCATAGCAGATGATGAAAAACGGATAAGAATCGTTGATAATCCAGCTCGATGAAAATGATAAAGAGGTTTTTTTAAACATGAATATCGATAATAAAGCACGTATTCACTGGGCATGTCGTCGTGGAATGCGTGAATTAGATATTTCTATCATGCCATTTTTTGAATATGAATATGATTCATTGAATGATGAAGACAAAAGAATTTTTGTTCGGTTGCTGGAATGCCCGGATCCTGATCTTTTCAATTGGCTCATGAATCATGGGCGTCCGGAAGATGATGAGCTTTTCCATATGGTGCAATTGATCCAGAGCAGAAATAAAGCCCGTGGTCCTGTGGAACAGTAAATTAAGTGTATCCCGCCATACCAGCCTGTTTTCTACTGGCGTACATGGCGGAGTTGCAATGGCGGCTTTATTGGCACCGTGGCCGGTCAACAGTGTCTATTTCTGGCTTCCATCACTTGCCATCATTATGGTTAGCTGGATATGGAGCCAGAAAAATATCCGCCATTGTCAGGGGCGGCTGGTATTGCTCAGTGGCAATAAGGTGTACTGGCAAAAAGCGGGGTGGGATATCACTCAGCCCCCGTGGTTCAGCCGCTATGGAATACTCGTTACACTCCATGCTGTTAAGCAGACAGAAAATGCATACGACCAGAGAGCAGTAGTATATCCAGTAACATCCTCAGTAATATCCCCAGCGATATCTCCGGTAATATTGTGGGTGGCATCAGATAGTGTGTCACCGGAAGCCTGGCGTCATTTGAACCAGCTTATGCATCAATATCCTGATATTGATATATAGCGGCGAATGTGGAATTTTAAATATTTTTATTTCTTTTTGTGTGTTTTGTCATCACTTTAAAGCAAAAAAGCCATGAGGTTTAAAAATGGCCAAATTTCAGAGGGATGTATGCCGAGATAATCTGCGAAGATCAACCCACTTTTCGGCCAAGGGCGTGACAGCGCATTTGCTGATGTTGATGAACTGAATCCCGCTGTACGGGAGACAGTCGCTAAGGTTGTACCGCAATCTTGCTCTCCCTTTCAGGCTACAGGAGTTTTCGTTCGCCACCCGAAGGCGATTCTGACAGGCGATGGATCATTTTTTGTAGAAAAAAATTATTAACGGTTAGGCATAGGAGAGTCAAACCGTTGACTGTTCCTGCCATCTTTATTTTTGCCTGAATTCTCGCGCATACTCCGCTAATTCCCCCATATTCCGCCAAAATCAGAC
>NZ_VCDP01000036.1:0-244 GCF_033949345.1 Xenorhabdus littoralis | reverse complement strand
GCAGGGCCGGGGTCAGACAAGCGTGCGTCACGGCCTGTTCTTCCAGATAACGCCAGAGATAACGGGAGTCTTGACGTACTTCATCGTCAGGGATGACCAGACAGGCACCACCACTCAGCGTTATCATGATTTCCCAGACACTGGCATCAAAGCCCAGTGAAGCAAACTGCAACACCCGGCTGGTTTTCCGGACACCAAGCCGGGTGATTTGCGCCAAAGCCAGATTCACCACCCCCCGATGCTC
>NZ_VCDP01000035.1:0-116640 GCF_033949345.1 Xenorhabdus littoralis | reverse complement strand
CTAAAGCCATAAAACAAAAAAGTGATAGAGAATCTTCCTCTATCACTTTCTTCACCATGATCTCGTTTCCTTACTGCCTTATTAATTCAAAGCTCAAGGATATCTTTCACAAACGGGATCGTCAGTTTACGTTGTGCCACAATGGAAGCCCGATCAAGCTCATCCAGCGTTTTAAACAGCGTTTGCATTTCCCTATCGAGCCGTTTCAATACAAAACGCCCTACATCCTCAGGTAATTCAAAGCCCCTTAGTTTTGCCCGCAACTGCAATGCCTGAATTTTTTCGTCATCGGACAAGGGCTGCAATTTGTAAATTTGCCCCCAATCGAGGCGAGATGCCAGATCCGGTAACGTCAGGTTAATCTGTCGTGGAGGACGATCGCCTGTGATCAAAAGACAAGTTCGGCCAATCTCCACAATCCGGTTATAAAGATTGAAAATAGCCATCTCCCATTCTTGATCACCAGCAATGCATTCGATATTGTCGATGCATACCAATGATAAATGCTCCATCCCATCAAGGACTTCAGGAACAAAATAGGCACGTTTATCCAGTGGTACAAACCCTACAGCTTCTTCCTGTTGGGACAATTCGGCACAGGCTGCGTGTAACAAATGACTCTTGCCCCCGCCATCACGGGACCAAAAATAGATATAACTGCCATGTGACTGACTAATGGCTAATTTTATTGCAGCTAATAAGGAAGTATTCTCTCCTGCAAAAAAACTGGCAAATGTTTCATCATCTGGCAAATATAATGGCAATGAAAGCTGCGACGGTGTATTCAGAAGCACCTCAAACAGAATGGATAACGAACGGTGCTAAGTCTACCACAAAACGTCTCTATAAATGAAACGAATGCTTTGTTTAAAACAGCAGGTTATTGCCGAGGCTTATCGTTTCATAAAATGGATAATTTACGACCAGCAGAATAGCGAATTCTTATTTTTTAACTCGCACTCCGATGAGCATTCAATTTAGTATCAAAAAAACGCTTCTTCATAATACTGCCTATTTTTATGATCCATAAACGGCGTATTTTCCAAAGGTTAACTTGTTTATGGAAAATCTATTAAAGTATTAAAATCAGTGTCTATAGATAAAACCGGAGAAATTCACTCATTAACAGATAAGGGTGAAATAATTCCTTATAATATTGGTGAAATAAGTAAAGCTGAACTTCTTTCGATGAGTTATTAAACTTAAAATAAAAGGGCTTTATTCTATAAAGCCCTTTCTGATAAATTTAATTAACGTAATTTATTCGAGTACTTCATTTTTTTTATCATTCTTAATCGATTCGACAGAGGAACTAATATACGGTTCATCTGGACGGACAATACTGATTAATTTGAAAAGCAGACTTAAACCAATGCCAACAACCGTTGCCAATGCCATGCCCTTTAATTCTGCTGTACCAATCTGAATTTTCGCCCCGCTAACACCAATAATCAGGATCACGGAGGTCAGGATCAAGTTCTGTGCCTTACTGTAATCGACTTTCGAATCAATCAAAACGCGAATACCTGATGCGCCAATCACACCATACAACAGCAGAGAAACACCGCCCATAACGGGAACGGGGATCACTTGGATCGCAGCAGCTAATTTACCGACACAAGAAAGCAATATTGCCAGTATCGCAGCACCACCAATCACCCATGTACTATAAACTCGGGTGAGCGCCATAACACCAATGTTCTCACCATAAGTCGTATTCGGTGTTGAGCCAAAGAAACCCGAAAATATCGTTGAGAAACCATTCGCAAACATCGAACGATGCAAACCCGGATTTTGCAGCAAATCTTTCTGAACGATATTTGCTGTCACTACCAGATGCCCAACATGTTCTGCAATGACCACCAACGCGGCAGGTAAAATCGTCATGATGGCAAACCACTCAAAACGCGGGGTATAAAACGTCGGTAATGCAAACCACGGTGCTTCACGTACTGGTGTCAAATCCACAACACCCATGAAGAATGACAACGCATAACCCACCAGCACACCAATCAGAATCGGGATAATCGCCATAAAACCACGGAACATCACCGAACCCAAGATAGTCACACCCAACGTCACCAGGGATATAGTCAGATTGGTCAGATTGACATCCGTGCCTGCCGCCGGACGCAAACCCGCCATATCAGCAGCAACACCCGCTAATTCCAAGCCGATGACCGCAACGATAGCCCCCATCGCCGCAGGTGGGAACATCACATTGATCCAGCCTCTTCCCGCAACTTTAACAATCAGGGCAACCAAACAGAACAAAAAGCCACAAACAATAAACCCGCCCAATGCCAATTCATATCCCAGAGGCAGTAACAACAGCACAGGCGAAATAAACGCAAAACTGGAACCTAAGTAAGCTGGAATTCTCCCTTTGCAAATAACCAGATACAGTAATGTTCCAATGCCGTTGAAGAGCAAAATTGTGGCGGGATTAACTTTAAATAAAATGGGAACCAAAACGGTTGCCCCAAACATGGCAAATAGATGCTGTAAACTTAATGGAATAGTTTGTGCCAGAGAAGGTCTCTCATCTATCCCAATGGTCCGACGGGTCATTACTCATATCCTCTTATCCCTTTACCTTTCAAATTGCTGTTTTGTTGGCAGCACCGCAATTTGAAAGCAATTGGGTATATATCATCTTGCTAGAAACAAAAAAAAGCCGACTTCTCAGTCGGCTGTACATATTATTTAGTACCGAATAGTTTGTCGCCTGCATCCCCTAGGCCAGGGACGATGTATCCATGTTCATTAAGGCGTTCATCGATCGAGGCAGTATAAAGTTCAACATCCGGGTGGGCTTTTTCCAATGCGGCGATACCTTCCGGCGCAGCAACCAAAACCAGAACCTTGATCGCAGGGCAACCCGCCTTCTTCAATAGATCAATAGTGGCAATCATCGAACCACCTGTTGCCAACATTGGATCGACAATCAACGCCATACGTTCATTAATATCGGAAACCAATTTTTGAAAATAAGGCACGGGCTCGAGTGTTTTTTCATCACGATACACGCCAACCACGCTGATCCGCGCACTTGGAATATTTTCCAGCACTCCATCCATCATGCCCAATCCTGCCCGCAGGATTGGCACTACCGTAATTTTCTTTCCTTTAATCTGGTCTATCTCTACCGGACCGCACCATCCTTCGATGGTCACTTTTTCAACTTCTAAGTCAGCAGTTGCTTCATATGTCAGAAGACTACCTACCTCTGAGGCCAATTCACGAAAGCGTTTGGTGCTTATATCATGATCTCGCATCAGGCCAAGTTTATGTCTAACAAGCGGGTGTTTAACCTCAACGATCTTCATGGGGTTCTCCTAATCTAGCCAGCAGATAAAAAAATCGCGGGATTATACCTCCTTTTAGGCATTGTGCCACTATCAATCTATTGACTTTTATCAATCACAAGTGTTTTTCTTCTCTTTTTATCTGACATAAAACCTTTACAAAGCTATCGCAAACGTTTGCTTAGACTGTTAGAATCAACCCCGCTCTGTTTTATTCATTCAAATGTAACCGCCTGGGAGCTACGCAGTGACCAACAAAACCTCTCTTAGCTATAAAGATGCTGGTGTCGATATCGATGCTGGTAATGCCTTAGTCAATCGTATCAAAGGTGTCGTAAAACAGACCCGCCGTCCGGAAGTCATGGGAGGGTTGGGTGGTTTTGGCGCATTATGTGCCCTGCCTCAGAAATATCGTGAACCTATTTTGGTTTCTGGTACTGATGGTGTTGGCACCAAACTGCGTCTGGCCATGGATTTGAAACGCCATGATACCATCGGAATTGATTTGGTCGCTATGTGTGTCAATGATCTGGTTGTTCAGGGCGCTGAGCCACTTTTCTTCCTGGATTACTTTGCCACAGGAAAACTGGATATTGATACCGCATCCAGTGTGATTACCGGTATTGCGGAAGGGTGTAAACAGTCTGGCTGTGCGTTGGTCGGTGGTGAAACAGCCGAAATGCCCGGCATGTATCATGGCGAAGATTATGACGTTGCTGGTTTTTGTGTCGGCGTCGTCGAAAAATCAGAAATTATTGATGGCAGCCAAGTTCAGGTCGGAGATGCACTGATTGCGCTGGCATCCAGTGGACCACACTCCAACGGTTATTCTCTGGTCCGCAAAATCCTCGAAGTGAGCCAGACAAATCCTGAAATGACTGAGCTTGAAGGAAAGTCTCTGGCAGATCATCTGCTTGCTCCAACTCGGATTTATGTTAAATCTGTTCTTGAACTGATTGAAAAAATTGAGGTTCATGCAATTTCACACCTGACGGGTGGCGGCTTTTGGGAAAACATTCCTCGTGTTCTGCCTGAAAATATGCAGGCCAGAATCAATGCTGACAGTTGGCAGTGGCCTGCAATTTTTACATGGTTACAGCAGGCAGGCAATGTCAGTGACCACGAAATGTACCGCACATTTAACTGCGGCGTGGGTATGATTATCGCGCTACCCCAATCTCAGGCAGAACAGGCTATCTCGCATTTAAAAGCGGCTGGTGAACACGCATGGCAGATTGGTTCAATTGCCGGACTCAACGCTGATGAACAACCTGTTGTCATCAGCAAAGGCAAGTCATGAAAAAAATAGTGGTTTTAGTCTCAGGCAATGGCAGTAATCTTCAATCCATCATAGATGCCTGCCAGCAAAACCGGATTAATGGGCATATTTCGGCAGTCTTCAGTAATAATGCTGACGCCTATGGCCTGCAACGTGCTGAACAAGCCGGTATCTCCGCCCATTTTCTCGATCCAAAAGCTTATGCGGATCGCATAAGCTATGATATTGCTTTACTCAAGGCCATTGACCAATATGAACCAGACTTAGTGGTTTTGGCTGGTTACATGAGAATTCTATCGCCTGATTTTGTGCAGCACTATCAGGGGAGGCTACTGAATATCCACCCTTCTCTATTGCCAAAATATCCCGGCCTGCATACTCATCGGAAAGCCATTGAGAATGGTGATAAAGAACATGGTACTTCTATCCATTTTGTTACCGAAGAGTTAGACGGCGGCCCTGTTATTCTGCAAGCCAAAGTCCCCATTTTTGAGGGAGATGAGGAAGAAGATGTTATTAGTCGCATCCAAACCCAGGAGCATACTATTTACCCTCTGGTCATTGGCTGGTTTCTGAATGGGCGTTTGGTGATGGAAGGGAATACCGCGCTAATAGATGGCAAAGTTCTGCCGCCGCAAGGTTATGCATCAGAATAATCCAAGTTACTAAATCTTAACTTACAGCTCAGTATCAGGAAGTTTTATCAAGTCCCTGTATTAAAATGATACTTTGCTGTAAGTTGTCCTTTCGGATTAATTTCTTTTCTGCACCCGCAGAACTTTGGTTATTTAATCATCTAAAAATATTAATCCGAAAATAATTATTTATGTTTCAATAATTAATTACTCGAATATTACTCAATATCAAATATATTTAGAGTGAGACTAATTTATACAATCTCTTAAAAACCCTGAGGTATCCAATGTCCAGTGGTTCAGAAAATCCACTCGTAAATTTACGCCCCCTTGAACGGGAAGATCTCCCTTTTGTCCATCAAATGGATAATAACGCCAGTGTCATGCGCTATTGGTTTGAAGAACCTTATGAAGCCTTTGTGGAATTATGTGATCTCTATGACAAACACATTCATGATCAGAGTGAGCGACGTTTTATCATCGAGAGCCAGAACGCCAAAGTCGGGTTAGTGGAGTTAGTCGAGATTGATTATATCCATCGCCGTGCAGAATTTCAGATTATCATTGCCCCAGCCTATCAAGAACAGGGATATGCTACTCAGGCCGCTAAACTTGCGATGGAATACGCTTTTGCTGTGCTGAATCTTTACAAGCTGTATCTGATTGTTGATAAAGAGAATTCGAAGGCAATTCATGTATACAATAAGTTAGGATTTTATACCGAAGGTGAATTAATCGATGAATTTTTTGTGAACGGCTCTTATCATACAGCCATTCGGATGTGTACTTTCCAATATCACTATTTTGCTAATAAAGCCCGTGAATCCCAGACCAGCATACTGGCCTATTAAATACAGGTCATTGAACGCTAACCAGTAAACTGAATGGAAAACCAATGGAGTAGTAATGTCCCACGATCGCCTCTATACCGAAAAAGAACTCAGCTGGCTCTCTTTCAACGAACGTGTACTTCAGGAAGCGGCTGACAAAAGCAATCCGCTGATTGAAAGAATGAGGTTTTTAGGGATCTACTCCAATAACCTGGATGAGTTTTATAAAGTTCGTTTTGCCGATGTAAAACGTCGCATTCTTATCAGTGAAGTAAGAGGTTCTGCTACCAGTGCCCGCCACTTATTGAAAAAAATTGAGGCTAAAGTCGCGAAAATCGATCAGGAATTCGATGATCTTTATAACGAGCTGCTGCTGGAAATGGCTCGTAATCAGATTTTTTTGATTAATGAGCGACAAATATCCCCGAACCAACAAATCTGGCTGCGACAATATTTCCGACAGTTCTTGCGTCCGCACATTACACCGATTGTCATCAATCCAGAAACCAATCTGGTTGAGTTTTTGAAGGATGATTATACCTATCTGGCCGTTGAAATTATCCGTGGGCAAGAAACGAAATATGCCTTGCTGGAAATTCCATCAGACAAAGTCCCTCGTTTCGTCAATCTGCCTCCTGAAATGCCACGCAGACGCAAGTCCATGATCTTGCTTGATAACATTCTGCGCTATACATTGGATGAAATTTTCAAGGGATTCTTCGATTATGATTCTCTGAACGTCTACTCCATGAAGATGACCCGTGATTCTGAATATGATCTGGCAACAGAAATGGAATCCAGCCTGCTGGAACTGATGTCCTCTACACTGAAACAAAGACTGACAGCAGAGCCGGTACGATTCGTCTATCAGCGTAATATGCCCGATGAAATGGTGGAGTTGCTGCGCAGTAAACTGGGGCTGTCCAATGATGACTCTGTGATTGCCGGTGGCCGCTATCATAATTTTAAAGATTTCATCAAATTCCCCAACGAAGGAAACCGCAACCTCCTGAACAAACCCATGCCACGGCTGCGTCATACTTGGTTCGATCATTTCCGCAATGGTTTCGATGCCATTCGTGAAAAAGACGTGCTGCTTTATTATCCTTATCACACATTTGAACATGTGCTGGAATTGCTGCGGCAGGCCTCTTTCGATCCTAGCGTGATCTCCATCAAGATTAATATCTACCGCGTTGCAAAAGACTCCCGGATTATTGATTCAATGATCCATGCGGCGCATAACGGCAAAAAAGTCACGGTCGTGGTGGAATTACAGGCTCGTTTTGATGAAGAAGCCAATATTCATTGGGCTAAGCGCCTGACGGAAGCAGGCGTTCATGTCATTTTCTCCGCTCCCGGCCTAAAAATTCACGCAAAACTGTTTATCATTTCGCGTCTTGAGGCGGGGGAAATTATCCGTTATGCCCATATTGGTACAGGGAATTTCAATGAAAAAACAGCACGTTTATATACCGATTATTCTCTGTTAACCGCAAAACCTGAAGTCACCAATGAAGTTCGCCGGGTATTTAACTTTATTGAAAATCCTTATCGTCCGGTCACATTTGAGAATTTAATGGTATCCCCCCAAAATTCACGAGCCATGCTCAACCAACTGATTGATCAGGAAATTGAGAATGCCAAAGCAGGTGAATTAGCCAGTATTACCTTAAAAATCAATAACCTTGTGGATAAAGATCTGGTAGATCGCCTGTATGATGCTTCAGAAGCTGGTGTCAAAATTCGTATTCTGGTACGAGGCATGTGTTCTTTGGTTCCCAACCAGTCCGGCTTTAGCGAAAATATTCATGTCACCAGTATTGTCGATCGTTTCCTCGAGCATGATCGCGTTTACGTTTTCACCAATAAAGGCGATGAAAAAGTTTTCCTTTCATCAGCCGACTGGATGACCCGCAATATCGACTATCGCATTGAAGTTGCGGTTTGCTTGCTCGACCCCATGTTAAAACAACAAGTTATTGATATTCTTGAATTGCAGTTCAGTGATACCGTCAAGGCCCGCTATATTGATAAGGAGTTGAGCAATCGCTATATTCCCAGAGGGAATAAGCGTAAAATCCGCGCGCAGCTTGCTGTTTATGATTATCTGAAAAACCTTGAACAACCGGAACCAAGAGCCTGATTTATGCCGTTGAAACACGACAATCCAACACCAAAACCCCAAGAAATTGCCACGATTGATCTGGGTTCCAATAGCTTTCATATGGTAATCGCCCGTATTGTTAATGGCGCACTACAGGTTATTGGACGTTTAAAGAAACGGGTTTATCTTGCTGATGGTTTGAACAGCGAAAATGAGTTAAGCGAAGAAGCCATAAACCGTGGCCTCGCTTGCCTTTCCCTGTTTGCAGAACGATTACAGGGTTTTTCTGCGGATAATGTTTGTCTGGTGGGAACTCATAGCTTACGTGAAGCCACCAACACACAAGAGTTTTTAAAACAGGCAAAAGAAGTTATCCCCTATCCCATTGAAATCATTTCTGGCCATGAAGAAGCACGTCTGATTTTTATGGGCGTTGAACACACTCAACCGGAAAAAGGCCGTAAATTGGTCATTGATATTGGCGGAGGCTCCACAGAATTAGTAATTGGTGAAGATTTCGAACCCTTACTGATTGAAAGCCGCCGTATGGGTTGTGTCAGTTTTGCCCGCCAGTTTTTCCCTGATGGCATAATTAATGAGCAAAACTTCCGTAAAGCCCGCCTTCAGGCGGCACAAAAGCTGGAAAATCTTGTCTGGCAATTTCGAACAAAAGGCTGGGACTTTGCTCTGGGCGCATCCGGGACTATCAAGGCTGTCCACGAACTACTGGTAGAACTGGATGAGAAAGATGGCCTGATTACGCCAGAGCGCCTCAACATGCTGGTGAAGCGTGTTCTTAAATACAAAAACTTCAAATCTCTGGCACTTCCGGGATTGTCCAATGACCGCAAGCAGACTTTTGTGCCCGGCCTTGCAATATTGTGTGGTATTTTCGATGCTCTGCATATTCAGGAATTACGCCTGTCACAGGGTGCGTTGAGGGAAGGTGTACTTTACGAAATGGAAGATCGCTTTCGTCATCAGGACATTCGCCAGCGAACCGCCAAAAGTCTTGCCGAACACTATAATATCGACCGAGAACAAGCCGACCGCGTCTGGATCACCGCCAATACGCTTTACGAACAATGGGCAACACAGAACCCCAAGCGGGTACAGCCGCAACTGGAATCCATCCTTCTGTGGGCTGCCATGCTGCACGAAGTTGGCTTAAGCATCAATTTGAGCGGGTTACAACGTCATTCTGCTTATATTCTGCAACATACTGATTTACCGGGGTTCAACCAAGAACAGCAATCATTGCTGGCAACACTGGTACGCTATCATCGCAAGGCAATTAAGATACACGAGCATCCCCGCTTCTATCTGTTTAAGAAAAAACAGTATCTTCCTATGCTTAAGATATTGCGACTGGCAACATTGCTGAATAATCAACGCCAATCTACCACGACACCACAGACACTAAGATTAGAAACCGACACTGGTCATTGGACACTCTACCTGCCCAAAAACTATTTAACGCAAAATGCCCTCGTACAGCTTGATTTAGAAAAAGAGCAGGATTATTGGGATGATGTCATGGGCTGGAATTTACACATTGAAGAGGAATCGACTTAGCGATATCACTCTATGAAAGAGAAAAAGAAAACTGTTCAGATTACAAAATTAATCCTGCTTATCAGCTTTGTAATTTTATTTGGACGCTTTATCTATTCATTCATTGCGGCATTAGACCATCACCAGCAAACACAACAGCAATCAATGAAGCCGTACAGTAGCTCGAAAAAAGAATATAATAACCAATAGATCTCAAATGTACGGTGATATTATTGTGATCGCCTGTTTTTTGCCCTATTTTCTGCTTTAAAGGTACACCATGTCACAATCGGCCTTTACACCTGATAATACGACTGTTGCCAACCAGCATTCCCAAAAACTGGCACATGTACGTCAACGCCTGCTTTCACTACTCATCCACGATAAGCTATTCGTCGATACATTATTGGGTCAGGCTGATGAACATGCTGCCATCAGTGACGAGCAGTTATTGGAAAAAATCGAGGAAATCAGTGCGCTACTGGTTAGCCTGCATACAGCCGACATTGCGGATATTCTGGAAGCCTTGCCCTATGATGAGCGTCTCGCTTTATGGCGCCTGATCGATAATAGCCAACGTGGTGAGGTTCTGGTAGAAGCTTCCATCCCTATCTGGGATAACCTGATCAAAGATATGTCTGACGTTGAGCTGTTGCGCGCGATTGGTACTCTGCATGTAGATGAACAGGCCTACATAACGGAACACCTTCCGCGTGATACTACGCATCGACTGCTGACTTATCTCGAACCGAGCCAGCGTAACCGTATCCGTGAAGTATTGCAGTATCACAAAGACAGTATCGGTCAGATGATGGATTTTGAATTCATCACCGTGCGAGGCAATATCACACTCCGTACAGTTCAGCGTTTTTTACGTTCCCGAGGCTCTATCCCAGAAGCGACAGATAAGATTTTTGTTATTGATCGTGAAAATCGTCTTCAGGGAGAACTTCCACTCACTACGCTGCTCATCAGTATACCGGATAAGCTGGTTTCCGAAGTGATGAACACGGATACGGTGACTTTCTTGCCTGAGCAAAAAGGCGAAGATGCAGCCAGCGCATTTGAACGTTACGACTTGATTTCTGCCGCCGTGATAGACAATAACGGGCGTTTGATGGGACGTCTGACTGTCGAAGATATCGTTGATACTTTAAGTGAAGAAACTGATACCAATATCCGGCGTATGGGGGGATTGAGTCGTGAAGAAGACGTTTTTGCTCCGGTCGGGCAAGCAGTTAAAACCCGCTGGACATGGCTCGCTATTAACCTGTGCACGGCATTTATTGCGTCGCGGGTGATTGGACTGTTTGAACATACTATTTCCCAGCTTGTTGCTCTTGCAGCCTTGATGCCCATCGTTGCAGGAATTGGGGGCAATACCGGCAACCAGACTATCACGATGATCGTGCGGGCGCTGGCACTCCATCAAATCCAGACAGGCAGTTTTTCTTATCTGATATTAAGGGAACTTGGCGTTGCCCTGATCAACGGCTTTATCTGGGGTGGGATAATGGGCGTCGTCACCTATCTGCTTTATAGTGATCTGGCAATGGGTGGCGTCATGACAATGGCAATGATACTAAACTTGCTGATGGCGGCACTGATGGGTGTATTAATCCCCTTTATTATGATGAAGCTGGGAAGAGATCCCGCGATTGGCTCTAGCGTGATGATTACTGCAATTACGGATACCGGCGGATTTTTTATCTTTTTGGGACTGGCAACCCTGTTCTTGGTCTGAATATTTTTACATTAAGTATATATCCTATGGATTTCTGGTTGCAGCACGACGGCAAGGAAGAGAGCCCCCAGGAACATAGCAAATTATGTGACTGGGGTGAGTGAGTGAAGCCAACAAAGCTGTAGCTTGAAAGACAACGGGTATAAGAGCCTATCTTTGTAGGCTCTTATATTAAGTATGCTAACTGAGTGATTAGTATACTCTATCGTCCCAAACACTATAGCCAGAAGTTCCCGCCATATGATGATGGCAAATAATGTCTTTATATTTAATAGAGACTATTTCTTCTGGTTGTGCTTCTGAATGGTTAACGCTATGTGGATAGTTTGGCGATAATTCAAGAATTGTCGCATCACGACACTCGATGGAATAATATAATTCCTGTGATCCTGATTGAGCTGTACGATAAAAATCGAATTTCAGATTCAGTGTTTCATTATCTGAAATTGCCATCATCAATAATGGTGATGATTTATCTTGCGGTTTTACAAATACAATTGGACTATGGTTAACATTTTGTTCTCTGTGAATGGAATGATGTAGTTTTAATACAAAAATTTCATTCTCATGACCCGCTTGATATTTATTGCCAATGGATTCAACAGAGGAGCAACCTTGTGAAATTAACCCCTGTTTGTCTCCCTGCAATGTTAAATAGATCATATTTGCCATAATAACTTCCTGTTGTGGTTAAGATTCATTAACTAATGATGAAGCAGTGCCAATATATCTCTAAATTCAGCCAGTTGGATAGAAAAAAGTGTGATAGACATCACTATACAATAAGAGATAAATCTTAAATTAGCTTAATCGCACTTTATATCATTAAAGTCAATATAACATTGACCAGATTAGATATCATAACTCTCTCTTATTTCCCTTTTTTCAGCATCATATTTATATTTTTCTCTGAGTTTATTCTGTAATTCTTTTACTTTTGTACAATATTGGTCGATACCCTTTTCTATTTCTTTTTTTTGTTCATCAGGTAAATTATTATCTCATTCACCTGCAAGGTGCTGGCAGTCTTCCGCATTATCTATATACTCTTGCAAATCTTTCGGAATATTATTTTCTGATACCTGGGTAAATCCGCATAAAAAGAAAAATATAACACATATTATTGCTAACTTTTTCATATTACCTACTATCGTTAGATCTGATTTTTTATCATTGCTGCTATTAAGTAACACGGTGGACATAATGCATTTTATACCCTATGGATTAACTATCATCATTTATATTCATCTATCTTCTTTGTATGTCATAATAGACCATGAAGAGAAAACTATACGTTCTTAAACATAATTTCCGATAAATCATATGATTCCTCATCCCCGCCTCGGGAGAAATCACTATCCAAAATATGATCTTTTTGACATAACCTTCATATTTTCTTCATTATTGGATAATTCCCAGTGGTTACACTAATAATATATTCTTGCACCTAATTTGGCATAAGATGCCCGCATGAGCGATTACCGCCACAACATTGAGAGAATGTCGAGCTAATGAATAACAAAAACCGTTCCTACTTTTTCCGTCTCGCGGCGGTTCTGGCCACGATCGTTGCGGCTGTCTTCTTTGCGTGGAAATACTTCAATACGTCTGCAACATCAGGTAAAACTCAGGATGCAAAGACACAACAAAATATACCTAATCAAGCTCAGACACCCGTTCAGGTCGCAACGGCTGAATTAAAATCTGTGCCCCATTATTTAAGCGGATTGGGAACGGTTCAGGCAGCAAATACAGTAACTGTCAACAGCCTTGTGGAAGGTCAGTTAATGGCACTGCATTTTAATGAGGGACAATACGTCAAAAAAGGAGACTTGCTGGCAGAAATCGATCCCCGTCCTTTTCAAGTCAGACTGGCAAAAGCGCAAGGTCAATATGCCAGAGATCAGGCAACATTGATCAATGCCAAACAGGATTTGAGCCGATTCCAACAATTGGCAAAAAATAAACTTATTTCCCAGCAAGATCTGGATAAGCAAATTTCTTTGGTTCGTCAGAGCGAAGCCAGCCTGAAAGCAGATCAATCAGATATTGACGAAGCAAAACTAAAATTAACTTACAGCCGCATCACTGCGCCTATTTCTGGCCGGGTCGGTTTAAAACGGATTGATATCGGTAATTACGTATCTGCCGGAGGCGGAACTCCGATTGTGGTGATTACACAAATCGATCCTATTGATGTGCTTTTTTCCCTGCCTGAAAACGATATCGCTACGGTGTTAAAGGCGCAGAAAAACCACGAAAGTGTCAATGTCAAAGCATGGGATCGCAATAATCAACAACAATTGGCACAAGGCAGGCTACTTAGTATTGATAACCAGATCGATGTCACCACTGGTACGATCAAAATGAAGGCCCGGTTCAATAATCGAGACAATATGTTGTTCCCTAATCAGTTCGTCAATATTCAGATGAAAGTCGATACACTGAAAAATGCAGTTGTGATCCCAACTGCCGGTTTACAAATGGGAAATTCGGGTAATTTTGTCTGGAAAGTGGATAAAGAAAATAAGGTCAGCAAACATAAAGTGATCGCGGGGCTGCAAAACAATCAATTTGTGATTATCAATACTGGCCTGTCGTCAGGTGAACGAGTCGTCACTGATGGTATTGACCAACTGACCGAAAGTGTCAAAGTTGAGATTGTCAAACCTTTGACAATCTCAACGAATGCCGACAAAACGCAGAAAGACGCAACTCAGTCAAACAATCAGTCAAACGATAATGTGGAGAATCCGTAATGCAGTCTGATGCGCCAATGACAGGCGGAGGGCCATCTCGCCTGTTTATCCTGCGTCCTGTTGCTACGACGCTGTTTATGGTGGCGATATTGCTGGCAGGTTTCATTGGTTATCGGATGTTGCCTGTTTCTGCGTTACCTCAGGTGGATTATCCGACCATTCAGGTAGTCACTCTGTATCCCGGTGCTAACCCTGATGTTATGACTTCTGCTGTAACAGCACCACTGGAACGCCAGTTTGGGCAAATGTCCGGCTTGAAGCAAATGTCATCCAGAAGTTCTGGAGGTGCCTCGGTTATCACGCTGGTATTCCAGCTTTCATTGCCGTTGGATGTTGCAGAGCAGGATGTACAGGCCGCGATTAACTCGGCCAGCAATCTATTGCCTGAAGATTTACCCTATCCCCCGATTTACAGCAAGGTTAATCCGGCCGATCCGCCGATCTTGACGCTAGCCGTAACCTCTGATGCCCTGCCCATGACGCAGGTGCAAGATATGGTGGAAACCCGTGTTGCCCAGCGTATTTCTCAAGTCGGTGGTGTGGGTTTGGTAACACTGGCAGGAGGACAGCGCCTTGCCGTGCGCGTGAAATTGAATGCACAGGCCATCGCCTCACAAGGGTTAGATAGTGATGAGATCCGTTCTGCTATCATGAAAGCGAATGTGAATTCAGCAAAAGGCAGCTTTGACGGGCCAACACGTTCGATCACCATCTCTTCTAACGACCAAATGAAGTCTATAGATGATTACCGCAATTTAATCGTGGCTTATAAAAATGACAGCCCCATTCGTTTGCGGGATATTGCTACCATTGAGCAAGGTGCAGAAAATGATAAATTGGGGGCATGGGCCAATGAAAAGCCCGCCATCGTTATCAATGTGCAACGCCAACCCGGGGCAAATGTTATCGAGACTACGGATAATATCCGTAAGATGCTGCCAGAATTGATCAGTAGTCTGCCCAAATCCGTCAATGTGGAGATGCTGACAGACCGTACTATCACGATCCGTAATTCAGTCAAGGATGTTCAGTTTGAACTGCTGTTGGCTATCGCGCTGGTCGTTATGGTGATTTATCTGTTTTTGCGCAACGTCACAGCAACCTTGATCCCCAGTATTGCTGTCCCACTCTCTTTGGTGGGCACGTTTGCCGTTATGCATTTCTGCGGTTTTTCCGTCAATAATCTGACCTTAATGGCACTAACCATCGCAACCGGTTTTGTAGTGGATGATGCCATTGTCGTTATAGAGAATATTTCCCGCTATATTGAGCGGGGAGAAAAACCGCTGGCAGCCGCACTGAAAGGAGCCGGCGAAATCGGTTTTACCATTATTTCCCTGACCTTTTCATTAATTGCCGTATTGATCCCGTTGCTGTTCATGGGAGATATCGTCGGCCGCCTGTTCCGGGAATTTGCCATAACCCTTGCGGTTGCCATTTTAATTTCTGCTGTTGTGTCATTAACACTTACGCCAATGATGTGCGCAAGAATGTTGAAGTCAGAAGCTGACATTAAACACAATCGTTTTGAACGGGCCAGTGAACGTTTCTTTGATCGCCTGATTGAGATATATGCTGTCTTCCTGAAACGGGTATTAAACCATCCCTGGATTACGCTTGGTGTTGCATTCAGTACAATGGTTCTGACTGTCCTACTCTATGTCATGATCCCGAAAGGTTTCTTTCCGTTGCAGGATAATGGCCTGATTCAGGGTTCACTGGAAGCGCCACAATCCATTTCTTTCCATGCAATGTCAGATAAACAGCGGCAGGTCACCACTCTGTTGTTACAAGATCCTGCTGTGGACAATGTTACGACGTTTATCGGTGTTGATGGTAACAATGCAACATTGAACGATGCGCGTCTGCAAATAACGCTAAAGCCGTTTGACCAGCGAGAAGACAGCATTGACGAAGTTATTCCCCGTCTGCAAGCACGTATTGCCAACGTCCCTGACGTTAAGTTGTATCTGCAACCGACACAAGATCTGACTATCGATACTCAAGTATCCCGCACGCAATACCAATTTACATTGCAGGCAACTTCGCTTGATGAACTCAACGTCTGGATCCCTAAATTGCAGAATGCGCTTCAACAACGACCTGAGTTGATCGATATCAGCAATAATTGGCAAAGTCAGGGATTGGTGGCTTATCTCAACGTGAATCGTGATATGGCCAGCCGATTAGGGATCTCCATGGCAGCAGTGGATAATGCGCTGTATAACGCATTCGGCCAACGTTTGATTTCAACCATTTACACACAAGCAAATCAGTATCGGGTTATCCTTGAACAAGATACAAAAAGTTCATCAGGGCTGGAAGCGCTCAATAACCTTTATCTGACTGGAAACGATGGCAAAATGGTGCCATTCAATACTATTGCCACTATTGAGCAACGATTGGGGAATTTATCCATCAATCACCTACAGCAGTTCCCTGCCGTTACTTTTTCGTTCAATGTAGCGAAAAACTCGTCCCTTGAACAAGCGGTCAATGTCGTCAAAGAAACGGAGCTGGCTATCCAAATGCCAAAAGATATCATCACTCAGTTTCAAGGGGCGACACTGGCATTCCAGAATTCACTCAGTAATACCCTTTGGCTGATTTTGGCTGCGGTCGTCGCTATGTATATCGTGCTCGGTGTACTGTATGAGAGCTTTATTCATCCGGTTACAATCTTATCGACCCTGCCTACCGCCGGCGTCGGAGCATTATTGTCCTTGATGATTGGTGGCTATGAATTGGATATTATCGCCATCATCGGGATCATTCTCTTGATTGGTATCGTGAAGAAAAACGCCATCATGATGATTGATTTTGCGCTGGCGGCTGAGCGTGAAAAAGGCATGACTCCTTATGAAGCCATTTATCAAGCTTGTTTGTTACGTTTCAGACCGATATTGATGACGACAATGGCAGCATTGCTGGGAGCATTACCACTGATGCTCAGTACCGGCATCGGTGCAGAGCTGCGCCGTCCGTTAGGGGTCAGTATGGTAGGTGGCCTGATCATGAGCCAGATTCTGACGCTGTTCACAACACCTGTTATTTATCTGCTTTTTGATAAATTAGCACACAAATACCGGAAAAATACGCAGGATAAACACCCTAATCAGGCAAGGCTCGATCAATCCTCTGTTAATCATCAGGAGCCGCTGTGAAATTTTTCGCCCTATTTATCCAGCGGCCAGTTGCCACCACTTTGCTGAGTTTAGCCATTACTTTGTGTGGCGCGCTGAGTTTTATCTTTTTGCCTGTGGCACCGCTGCCACAGGTTGATTTTCCTGTGATTGCAGTCCAGGCTTCCATGCCTGGCGCGTCACCGGAAACAATGGCATCCTCCGTAACGACACCTCTGGAGCGCTCATTAGGCAGAATTGCTGGAGTAAAAGAGATGACTTCCTCCAGCTCGCTGGGAAGCTCTTATATTGTTCTGGAATTCGATCTCAGCCGGAATATTAATGGTGCAGCGCGGGATGTTCAGGCAGCCATCAATGCCGCACAAAGCTTATTGCCTTCTGGTATGCCAAGCAAGCCACGGTATTATAAAGCTAATCTGTCAGACGCCCCGATCATGATTCTGACCCTCACCTCAGACGATTATAGTGAAGGACAACTGTATGACCTCGCCTCTACCAGACTGGCCCAAAAACTTTCCCAGGTAGAAGGTGTCAGTAAAGTCAATGTCAACGGTAGTTCATTACCTGCAATACGTGTTGAGCTGAATCCCAACGCCCTCTTTAATCAAGGCGTTTCACTCAATGATGTCAGCAAAGCCATCAGCGAGGCCAATGTCAGAAGACCCACTGGTTATGTCGATTCTGATAAATATAATTGGCAATTACAAACCAATGACGAACTGAAAACAGCAGAGAGCTATCGCTCTATTATTGTGCGTTATAATAATGGCGCTCCTGTCCGTTTACAGGATATCGCGAATGTTAAGAATTCTGTCGAGGATGTTCGGGCAGCAGCCATGTCCGGCAATAAATCTGCCATTGCTCTCACTATTCGCCGTGAAGCAGGTGCGAATATCATCGCTACCGTGCAACGCATCCGTGCTCAGCTCCCTGTTCTGCAAGCATCAATGCCCGCCAATATTCAGCTGAATATTGCACAGGATCGCTCGCCAGCCATTCAGGCCTCTCTGAACGAAGTTGAACGGGCACTTGCCATCGCGGTGGCCTTGGTGATTTTGGTGGTATTTCTGTTTTTACGTTCAGGCCGGGCTACGCTGATTCCGGCAATTGCGGTTCCGGTATCACTCATTGGTACTTTCACCGCCATGTATTTATGTGGCTTCAGTTTAAACAATCTTTCATTGATGGCATTAACCATCGCCACCGGATTTGTTGTCGATGATGCCATTGTGGTACTGGAAAATATTTCCCGTCACCTTGATGCCGGAATGAAACCGATGCAAGCGGCCCTTAAGGGAGTAAGGGAAGTTGGATTCACTGTGCTGGCCATGAGTCTGTCGCTTATGGCTGTGTTCATTCCCCTTGTGCTGATCGATGAATTACTGGGTAGATTATTCCGGGATTTTGCTGTTACTCTCGCCACCGCGATTGGCATTTCATTATTGGTTTCATTAACCCTGACTCCGATGATGTGCGCGCATTTGCTTAAATCATCGCCGATAAAAGCGCAAACACAGACGCAGGGCTTTGGAAAAATTCTGTTAAAAATTCAGCAGGGTTATGCCCGTTCACTAAAATGGATCCTCAATCACACTCGTTGGGTATTACTGTCATTAGTCGGCATTATCGCCCTGAATATCTGGCTCTATATCAGCATCCCAAAAACCTTTTTTCCACAGCAAGATACAGGAAAGATGATAGGTTTTGTGGTTGCTGACCAAAGCATTTCATTTCAGGCTATGCGTGAAAAAATTAAAAGTGTTATGCAGATCATCGATACTGACCCAACAGTGGATAATGTCGTCGGGTTTACGGGTGGTGACAGCATCAACACTGGTTTTATGTTTATTTCCTTAAAGCCGCGGGCAGAACGCTCTGAAAGTATTCAGGAAGTCGTAACTCGTTTAAGAAGCAAACTTAGCAATGAAGCAGGTACCCGCCTGTATTTAATTCCTGTGCAGGATCTCCGTTCCGGCGGACGCGGGGCTAAATCCACCTATCAGTTTAGTTTGTTGTCAGATGATTTTGGTGAACTGCAGAAATGGAGTCCGGCTATCAAAAAGGCACTGGAAAAACTGCCTCAATTGGTGGATGTGAACGCCGATGAAGACGACGAAAGCAAAGGTGCTGAAATCGCGATTACTTATGATCGTGACACTATGGCTCGTTTGGGAATCAATGTCGCTGATGCGAATAGTTTACTCTACAATGCCTTTGGGCAACGGCAGATCTCCACGATTTACCAACCGCTGAATCAGTATAAGGTGGTAATGGAAGTTGCACCGCAATATAACCAAGATCCCAGCGCATTGGAGAAGATGTTTGTTATCAATGCCAAGGGTGAGCGCATTCCACTGTCCTATTTTGCCCACTGGCGTCCCGCCAACGCGCCACTGGACGTTTTCCATCAAGGACTTTCCGCCGCTTCAACCATCGCTTTTGATGTTGCGCCGGGTTATACGCTGTCCGATGCCATCAGCGCGATAGAAAGAACAATGACTGAATTAAGTGTTCCTTCATCAGTGCGCAGTTCTTTCGCGGGTACAGCTCAGGATTTTCAGGACAGTGAAAAATCCCAGTTGTTTGTGATTCTCGCGGCTATTGTGACGGTTTATCTGGTTCTTGGCGTGCTGTATGAAAGTTATCTTCATCCGCTGACTATCCTTTCTACCCTTCCTTCTGCGGGAGTGGGTGCGCTGATGGCACTGGAGTTGTTCAATACGCCATTTAGCCTGATAGCTATGATTGGAATTATGTTGCTGGTGGGTATCGTCAAGAAAAATGCCATTATCATGGTGGATTTTGCCCTTGAAGCACAGCGTGGCGGTAAGCTCACTGCTCAGGAAGCAATCTTTCAGGCCTGTTTGTTGCGATTCCGGCCGATCATGATGACAACGCTTTCTGCTCTGTTTGGTGCTTTGCCTTTGGTACTGAGCAACGGAGATGGTGCTGAATTACGTTTCCCATTAGGGATCACGATTGTTGGTGGTCTGGTGATGAGCCAACTGCTTACGCTATATACGACTCCGGTTGTATATCTGTTCTTTGACCGACTGAGTGAAAAATGGCGGCATCGTCGAATCGCAAAGTTACACATGAAAAAAGCACAGATGGTGAAACCATCATGAAATTCATGAGGAAAACAAGTATCAGCAGTAAACTGTTTCTGGCTATTTTTGCCACTTGCATGCTGGTATTGATCATTATGCACTGGGGCGTTCGCCTCAGTTTCCAGCATGGTTTTATTGGCTATATCAAGCAAAATAGCCAAATGCGTGCAAGTATGCTGGCGGAAGCATTAACGGAACAATATCAGCAATATGGCAATTGGCAGTTTTTAACCCAAGATGATCGCATTATCTTTCAGATTCTCCGTACTATTGAGCAAAATAATGATAGTCATCAAGGGCCGTCACCCCGTGGCTGGCGGACGCAATTCTGGGTTGTTGACGCTCAGATGAAGCGTCTGGTAGGCCATCCCCGTGATATTCCGGCAGAAAGCTATCGCAAACCCGTGACTTATCAGAATAATATTGTCGGTTGGGTAATTGTCAGCGCGTCAGACAAAATCAGCCTTCAGGCTGATATCAGTTTCGCCCGCCAGCAACAATTCACCAGTTGGATTATTGCCGGTTTTACAACCCTGCTGGCGCTGATTGTCACTTTTCTTCTCTCCCGGGGTCTTTTAAGACCTGTCAAACGGTTAGTCGAAGGCACACATAAACTGACTGCCGGTGATTTCAGTGTCCGTGTCATTCCATCCGGCAAGGATGAGATAAGTACATTGGCATCAAACTTTAACCAACTTGCCAGTACACTGGAAAAAAATGAGCAGATGCGCCGTGATTATATGGCGGATATCTCCCATGAGTTACGTACCCCGCTTTCTGTGCTGCGTGGTGAGCTGGAAGCCTTGCAGGACGGCGTGAGACAACCAACACAGGAAACTATTCATTCTCTGCTCACGGAAGTCGCTACCCTGACAAAGCTGGTCGATGATCTGCATTTATTGTCCCTTTCCGATCGCGGTTCACTGGCCTACAGAAAAGAGTCTGTTAATGTCAGCGAGTTATTGCAAATCTCCGCAGCGAATTATCAAGACCGCTTTGCTGATAAACAAATTAAGTTAGCATTGAGTTTAAAAGAAAATGTGACACTATTTGCAGATCCTAGCCGACTAATGCAACTCTTCCTGAATTTACTGGAAAATAGCCTGCGCTATACCGCCGAACACGGAAAAGTCGTTATCCGGGAATATTCAGATCAGCAAAAATGGATATTGGATTTGCAGGACAGTGCTCCCGGGCTGACCGTGGAACAATGCCAGCATGTTTTTGACCGTTTTTATCGCTGTGAATCTTCCCGTAACCGCGCAAGCGGCGGCTCAGGACTTGGATTGGCAATCTGTTATAACATCGTCGAAGCCCATGATGGCACTATCCACGCAGAAAGATCACCTTTAGGTGGTATTAGAATTCACGTAGAATTGCCGTTGTTTAAATCCTCTGAACTTGAAAAACATTAACTTGAAACACATTAACTTGAAAAATATAAATTTGAAAAACAATGAGCACACATGCTACGCAATATACTGTTCTGATCGTTGAAGATGAACCTAAGCTGGGACGACTACTGATAGATTATCTGCAATCCGCAGATTACCAAACTCAATGGCTGAAACGCGGGGATGAAGTCATTGCACATGTTCAAAAGCAACAACCCCATATTATTTTGCTTGACCTTATGTTACCGGGGCTGGATGGATTATCGGTCTGTCGGGAAATCCGCAAGTTTTCTGATATTCCCATCGTGATGATGACCGCGAAAACAGAGGAGATTGACCGGCTTCTTGGTTTAGAAATCGGTGCTGACGATTATATCTGCAAACCTTATAGCCCACGGGAGATGGTCGCCAGAGTGAAGACCATTTTGCGTCGTTGCTATCGTCCACAAGATATTGTTAGCGAGCAGGGAGCACTGACCATTGATGAAAATCATTTTCAGGCTCGTTATCTTGATCGGGTGCTTGAACTGACCCCCGTTGAATTCCGTTTACTCAAGATTATGTCCAGTCAGCCGGGACGGGTCTTTTCCCGCGATCAGCTATTGAATAATCTTTATGACGATCATCGTATTGTGAATGACCGCACCATCGATAGTCATATTAAGAATTTGCGCAGAAAATTAGAACAATTGGATGAAGATAAATCTTTTATACGCTCGATTTATGGACTGGGTTATCGTTGGGAAGCAGAAATTTGTCGTTTGATGTAACTGCATTCACATTTCCTGATAGTTATTCAAGCATAATAGTTATTCAAGCATAATAGTTATTCAAGCATAAATTTTTTACCTTCCCGCTACATTGTACAAAATTCAAGCTAGACTTAAGCTGATAATTACCCAATCAGGAGAATTTCTTATGGCTACTGGGCATTATGATCTTAAGAAAGCAAAGAACGGGCAATTTTATTTCAATCTGGTAGCAGCAAATGGTGACATTATTCTGAACAGCGAAATGTATACTACCAAAGCCGCTGCCAATAAAGGCATTAATTCAGTGCGGGTTAACTCTTCCGATAAAACACGCCATGAAGTAAGGAAAAATAAATCAGGCAAATCTTATTTTGTTCTGAAAGCCCGGAATCACCAAATCATTGGTGTCAGTGAATCTTATGCTAATGAAACCAGTGTGAAGAAGTGCATACAATCTGTCATGAAAATCGGGCCGACAGAAAGTATTCATGATTTAACCAAGCCAAGCATAGCTAAATAGTTATGACTCGCGCCGTATTAACGGCGCGCTTTCTTCCGGCGGCAATAATATATTTGTGCTAATGATGAAATAAGCGCTAAAATTCCTTTCCCTTTAACCTTACCCTTAGTAATGATAAAGCTGAGAGGATAAGGGCTGACTTGAACTCAGACCGAGAACGCTAATAATATGTTTATTCCTGAATTACTTTCTCCTGCCGGCTCCCTGAAAAACATGCGTTATGCATTCGCCTATGGTGCAGATGCTATCTATGCCGGGCAACCCCGCTATAGCCTGCGTGTCCGTAATAATGAATTTAACCATGAGACACTGGCTCAGGGCATCAAAGAAGCGCACGGGTTAGGTAAGCGTTTTTATGTTGTCGTCAATATCGCACCACATAATGCCAAACTGAAAACATTTATCCGTGATTTGAAACCCGTCGTGGAAATGGGGCCTGATGCGCTGATTATGTCCGATCCAGGTCTGATTATGATGGTTCGTGAAGCATTTCCTGAAATAGATATTCACCTTTCCGTTCAGGCTAATGCAGTTAACTGGGCCACGGTCAAATTCTGGAAGCAAATGGGCCTGACTCGTGTCATTCTCTCCCGTGAACTCTCACTGGAAGAAATTGCCGAGATCCGCCAGCAAGTGCCAGAGATGGAACTGGAGGTTTTTGTTCATGGCGCACTTTGCATGGCCTATTCCGGTCGCTGCCTGTTATCAGGATATATCAACAAGCGCGATCCCAATCAGGGAACATGCACTAATGCCTGCCGCTGGGAATACAAGGTACAGGAAGGGAAGGAAGATGCTGTCGGGAATATTGTTCATACGCACGATCCTATTCCTGTCAAAAATCTTGAACCGACATTGGGCCAAGGCATCCCAACTGACAAAGTATTCATGATTGAAGAAGCCAAACGTCCCGGTGAGTATATGTCAGCGTTTGAAGATGAACATGGTACTTACATCATGAACTCTAAGGATCTACGCGCGATTGAACATGTAGAAAAACTCACGGAAATGGGCGTTCATTCCCTGAAAATTGAAGGCCGGACAAAATCGTTCTATTATTGTGCCCGTACTGCTCAGGTGTACCGTCGTGCCATTGATGATGCCGTTGCCGGAAAACCTTTCGATCCGACCTTAATGACAACGTTGGAAGGTCTGGCGCATCGTGGTTATACAGAAGGCTTCCTGCGCCGCCATACTCACGATGCCTACCAAACTTATGAATACGGTTATTCTGTGTCAGATACTCAGCAATTTGTGGGGGAATTGACGGGTAATAGAGTCAATGGGTTAGCTGAAGTCGCCGTGAAAAATAAATTTCTTGTTGGGGATCATCTGGAACTCATGACTCCATCAGGTAATATCAACTTCACGTTAGAATCCATAACAAATAAAAAAGGTCAATCGGTAGATGTTGCACCGGGAGATGGGCATATCGTTTATCTTCCTATTCCTGAAGAAATTGATCTGAACCATGCCTTACTTGTCCGGAATCTGAAGAAAGGTAATACCAGAACACCTCATCCACAGAAATTATCAGAAAAATAATTCAAAATAAGATTTTAAAGAAATTATTCTGTTTTTTTAGAAACAGATCACATCAATACTATTTTATTTCTCGTATTATCGGCTCTGAAAAATGAAGAACTAAAAAAGTTTTACTGTAAGACTAGGAACCACCTCCTTGGCTAGCTCAATCTCCCTTGGGCTGGCCTTTTCTTTTATCTGAAATAGATGTAAAAAACAATAAATTCAATTGGTTATAAATAACCCGTCAATCTTAAATCATAAATAAATTTAATGCCTTTCAATTTTAGCTTGAATATATATTACCTACATATTAATAACGCCATTTATTATGAAACATGAAAACCATCTCATGATAAATACCATTGATATTCATTCAGTTTAATGAAGGAAATTTTCAGAAAATACTATTCGACATATTCAAATACAAAATAATTCAATGTGTATTATTCATCCTATCAGATAAAAATTATTTCACTTTACCCTCCTACAAACGGAGTGCATTTTTAATACTTTGTGTGTGACTGTAGCCTAACTGAAGCGATCCACTACAGCTTCCCTCTCTACTCGCCTTGTGATTAACATAAATATCAACAACAATCAGTAGCGCCTTTTGCAAACTGGAGTTAATCATGACTGATATCGCTAATTTGTTAGGAAAAGACGCAGAAAGTTTATTGCAACATCAATGCCGTACCATCCCAAGTGAAAATATCTACCTTCCCGGTACAGATTTTGTCGACAGAGTGATGATCGAAAATAATCGTCCCAATACTGTCCTGCGATCCATGCAAACCTTGCTGAATCATGGTCGTCTGGCAGGTACAGGTTATCTTTCAATTTTGCCGGTAGACCAAGGTGTTGAACATTCCGCCAGCGCTTCTTTTGCCGCTAATCCCCTCTATTTTGATCCTAAAAATATTGTTGAATTGGCTATTGAAGCGGGCTGTAACTGTGTTGCTTCAACTTACGGCGTTCTGGCGTCTGTTTCTCGTCGTTATGCCCATAAGATCCCATTCTTGGTGAAGCTCAATCACAATGAAACTTTGACCTATCCGGCTCAATATGACCAAACTTTATATGCCAGCGTCGAACAAGCATTTGAAATGGGCGCCGTTGCGGTTGGTGCAACTATTTATTACGGTTCACCCGAATCACGCCGTCAAATAGAAGAAATTTCAGCAGCTTTCGAACGAGCTCACGAGTTAGGCATGGTTACTGTGTTATGGGCTTATCTGCGCAATTCAGCTTTCAAGAAAGAGGGGATTGATTACCACACCAGCGCAGATTTAACAGGTCAGGCAAATCATCTTGCAGCAACTATCGGTGCCGATATCGTTAAGCAAAAAATGGCTGAAACCAACGGAGGCTATAATGCCATCGGATTTGGCCATACGGACAAACGTGTCTATAGTCATTTGACCACTGAACACCCCATTGATTTAGTTCGCTATCAACTTGCTAACTGTTATATGGGGCGCGCTGGATTAATTAATTCTGGCGGCGCTTCTGGCGACAACGATTTGAGTGATTCAGTCCGCACCGCTGTCATTAATAAACGTGCCGGAGGAATGGGATTGATTCTTGGTCGTAAAGCGTTCAAGAAGTCAATGAAAGAAGGTATTGAGTTAATCAACTCCGTTCAGGATGTGTATCTGGACAAAAAAATCACCATCGCATAACCGGATTTTTTAACTTTTCATGCTTCACACTTCATAATGGGGATATGGCTATCCCCATTATCTGGTAACAAACGCTCCTTACTCCTTAATTCACCACCATTGATGAAAATGGTGTACAGGCCCAATTCCCTGCCCCACTTCTAGAGTATCCGCCTGAGTCAGTGCATTTTGCAGGTATTTTTTTGCTACAGGAACCGTACTTTGCCAATCGGAATAACGAGGACGCAATGCAGCAAGTGCGGCAGATAAAGTACAGCCCGTTCCGTGGGTATGATGTGTATTCACTCTGGGAGCAGTAAAACGCCACTCACCTTCAGGGGTAAAAAACCAGTCAGGGCTTTCTCCATCGCTCAAATGCCCGCCTTTTAATAAAACTGACTGACATCCGATTGAGAGTAATTCACGCCCTTGCTGTAGCATCTCATCTTCTGTCTTAGCCGGATCACATTGCAGTATCGCCGCCGCTTCCGGCAAATTTGGCGTAACCAGAGAAACAATTGGCAGTAGCTGTTCTACCATTGCCGTAATAGCTTCCGGTAATAACAACGGATCACCACTCTTCGCTACCATAACAGTATCCAATACAATGTGAGGGATAGGATAACGATGCAATGATTCTGCAACTACAGCGATGTTGGCAGCATTGGATAACATACCAATTTTGGCGCTATCTATTCTGACATCTGAAAGCACTGACTCTAACTGAGCAGACACAAAAGAGGGGTCAATGTTATAAACTGACTGTACACCCATTGTATTTTGGGCAACCAACGCGGTTATGACCGATGTACCGTAAGCGCCAAGCGCAGAGAAGGTTTTTAAATCGGCCTGAATACCAGCACCACCGCTAGGATCTGTGCCTGCGATAGTTAATGAATTAATTCTCATGAAGGTGATTCCTACCACCAGCCAAAGAAAAGCAGATATCGAAAAAAGAGATACCACGACTTCCCTACGCTGGCATTATCCAGATCAGGTAATACGGGTACTTCTCAGTTCAATCAAGAACGCCCCGAGTCAAAATAAAAATCACTCTATTAGTATCCCAATAGAGTGATATTTTCAATAGTTTATCGTCAGATAATAAAATAAAACTAACGATAAATATATTTAGTCAGCAATCAAACACCAACCAAAGTAAATTTATTACTATACAGACATAACGTTTGCAGCAGCCGGACCTTTAGGACCATCCTGAATTTCAAACTCAACTTGCTGGCCTTCAGACAATGTTTTAAACCCATCTTTCATAATTGCAGAAAAATGTACAAATACATCTTTGCTGCCATCAGCCGGAGTAATAAAACCAAAACCTTTAGACTCGTTGAACCACTTCACAGTACCAGTGATTTTTGCCATTTCAAAAATTTCCTTTGAATCACTTAATTCGCCGATTGGCATAAAAATAAACAAACCCGTATTCATTTCTGTTATTTATTAACAGAACAATACTTCGTTTACCCATGTGTTTTATCACATACTCTTTATATAAGCGCAAGCCATTTTTTTCAGGCGCTGGAGCCAACGCACATATTTGAATTCCTTAACATCCATTGCAATTTAAAATTATCCAATACAATTTACGGTATATAACAATATGAATTAATGTAAAAAGAAAATTTTAACCCGAAGAAACATCTTCTATGGATTTAATATATAATTCTGTTTCTTACGCCTATTAAAGGATTACATAGAGAGTTATAGTTATCCAAAATCCATTTTACATAACTATAATATTCCAACTCACTCTATTCAAGACTTGTAAACCATACAATATAAGCATTTTGAATATAAAAAGCTTACTTTTTGTTTATCATTTATTAAATATTGTTCAAATATAATATTTTAATAATAATGACACCTATATTATAGGAATAGTTAATGGGAATAGTTATGAGATTAACGTGAGGCCGGCCAGATGATTTTTTATTTACCCGTAATCATACTGAATAATCGTTTCACCTACGGTGAATAAAAAATAGAATAGTATAATGAAATATCTTAGATGTTTGATAATAGATGTTTGATGGCAAATGCTTGAAAAATGCTGATCTATGTCAGACATTCCCGCAGAAGATTCAACGGATTAATGAAGATAATACAGACTATAACAATCAGCCGGGTATGATCCCCGGCTGAAAAAGGTTCGGAATGATGAGCTGACACTTCAACTAGCTAATCTGTTTCTTTGCCTTATTTGCTTTAGCAAACATATAACCCACCCATAATACGCCAACCCAGAATGGCATCAGGATGACTGAAATACGAATTGATGGCATCATCAAAATAATGATGAGAATGAATGCTAAGAATACCAAACACAGATAGTTTCCAAATGGATACCACAAAGCCTGGAATTTAGTCTTCACGCCTTCTTTATTTTTAACTGCACGGAATTTCAGATGGGCTAAGCAAATCATAATCCAGTTAATGACTAACGTTGTCACCACTAAAGCCATCAGCAACTCGAATGCTTTACCCGGCATGACATAGTTAATCAATACACCAGCCGATGTTGCCAATGCAGACAGCCCAATAGACAAAACAGGTACACTACGCTTATTTACTTTAGACAGAATTTGAGGAGCGTTACCTTGTTTAGCCAAACCATATAACATCCGGCTATTACAATACACGCCGCTGTTATAAACAGATAAGGCAGCCGTCAATACAACCACATTCAGGATATTCGCCACCCAAGAGCTATTCAAATCGTGGAAGATCAGAACAAATGGGCTACCGCCTTCTACTACATTTCCCCACGGATAAAGTGAAAGCAGAATAGCCAATGAGCCGATGTAAAACAGCAGAATTCGATAAACTACTTGGTTAGTTGCTTTGGGTATATTTTTTTCAGGATTTTCCGCTTCTGCCGCAGTAATCCCTACCGTTTCCAGTCCACCAAATGAGAACATGATCACCGCCATTGCCATAATCAGGCCAGTGATCCCATTTGGCATAAAACCACCCTGTTGCCATAAGTTAGTCACGCTGGCTTGTGGGCCACCATTTCCACTAATCAGCAAATAGCTGCCAAAAAGAATCATGCCGATAATGGCAGTGACTTTAATGATAGAGAACCAAAATTCAGTTTCACCATATAACCGGACATTAACCAAATTAACAAGGTTAATCAGTACAAAGAATATTGCCGCAGAAACCCATGTTGGCACATCCGGCCACCAATACTGGATATAGATACCAACAGCCGTTAACTCTGCCATTCCGACCAGAATGAACATTGCCCAGTAATTCCAGCCTGATAGAAAACCAGCAAAATCTCCCCAATATTTATAAGCAAAATGGCTAAATGAACCTGCAACAGGTTCTTCAACAACCATTTCACCCAATTGACGCATAATCAAGAATGCAATAAATCCACCAATCGCATACCCGAGAAGCACTGAGGGTCCGGCCATTTTTATGGTTTGTGCAATCCCTAAAAATAATCCCGTACCTACTGCACCACCGAGGGCAATAAGCTGAATATGCCTGTTCTTTAAACCACGCTTAAGCGTAGGTTGTTCTTCCTGTTGTCCTGCCATCTTGTCCTCTTTTACGATACTTAGAACTTGTCTCATTAAAAGCTATTTTATTTGTTGTTTTGAACCTGAGTAGAGTAAGAAATCTTCCTACTCTCCCAATTTCCACAAAACTTGTCGAGCACAAAATGCGCCATTTATTGTAACAACTAGGTGGGTTCTGATTTAACGCGATATTTAGTCTGTGAATTCGAGTCAAGTGAATATTAAAACATCATTTTCAAAGAATGAATACCGCAAATGTATGTTAACACACATACAGGCAGGATGATGGTCGAGGCGAATATCAAAAAGGCAAGTATTGGGTAATAGAACATACACCTAATTCAAATCCTTCATTACCTTGATCGCAGTGTAGATCCAGTGCCAACAAATACAAAAATAGACATGCTAATATCAGACATAATGTTAAGGCTGTTCTTTTAATGCTCAACTAGACCACCTCGGAATAATTTAATTGTAGTTCACATTACAATCAAATATTATAGTAGGTTTTTATACAGTTATTACATTATTTTTTGTTTATTCATTGTCGAAGCCTATAAGCTTAGATTTTGTCATCTCGAAAAGAAGTTGTGTATACTTCCTCAACCTTTAATCAACTTAAGACTGCAATGCCACAAGATAACCACTTAGCACTTGTATACGCACTGAGTAAATGGATAGAAAACCATCTTGGCCGTGTCATTCATCTTGAAGAACTTGCTGCTTACTCTGGCTACTCGCTTTGGCACATGCAGAAAATATTCAAGGAAATCACTGGAATATCGCTTGGAAAGTACATTCGCCAACGCCGCTTGGCTGGTGCTGTATACCTGCTGAGAAACAGTTCTTTGCCTATTTTTGATATCGCCCTTGATTTCGGCTTCGGCTCTCAATCTCATTTCACATATATGTTCCGTAAAGAATACGGCATTACACCTTATGATTTCCGCCAAAGTATAGACATTGAACTCGAAGTTAAACTTCCCTTGCATCTGACTTATAACTGCGGATCATGAAGCTCAGAGTTATCAGCGGCCATTTACCGAGGCCGCCATCTTCTCACTCAACATTTTTCTAAAATCAGTGCAATATTCGAACACTTAATTAATCATAAATCATTGCTGGTATTTTTCGATCAACGCCAAAGCAATCGCTTCTGTTTCCGCATCGGGAGTTCCGCTGATATCTGATGGCCGGAAATGCATCTGAAATGCTTGAATATTTTTACGAGTTGCGTCATCCAATAAACCTGTTTGTGGAATACCATAACCGTAAAGAGCCAATGCTTTCTGTATTGAAATCACTGATGCGGGCATATTAGGAATTCTGCCCGCTAAATACTTATTAACGGTCATCTGATCAGGCCAAGCACCAATCCCTTGCTCATAAAGTATTTCCCACGGAAAAACAGGACCGGGATCTTCTTTTCTAAGCGGTGCTATATCACTATGACCAACAACATTTACAGCCTTAATTTGATGTCTATAAATAATATCCCTTGCCAATCGAATTACGGCATCAATTTGTGATGGATGATATAAACACCACTCTTTTTTGATTAAATATTGTTTAAATCCGCAATTAACAATTTCAATACCAATAGAGTGACTGTTTAAATTTCGGTATCCATTCCATTCACTCTTTCCTGCATGCCAGGCTCTTTCCTTTTCTAAAACCAATTGAAAAACAATCGGTTCTTTATTCTTATATTTTGGCTGTGAGGGAATGAGATAATGAGCACTGACCTGCCCCCCCGTTAAAGCCCGTAAAGATCGTTTATCATTCAACACGGTATAATGCAAAACAAGGAATTTAACCGAATCAATATTCTGTTTAGTCGAATAAGGATAGGAGTAGTCAACAATATAATTGTTTCTGTTTTCACGCTCAGGAGAATGAGAACATCCCACCAACAATGTGATAAATACGCATACTATCAGTCTTCTGATCATGATCGGTCAGCTATTTGAAAGAAAAGGATAATGTTGTAATAACTATATAATAGATGAAACTAAAGTAGATGTGATGTTTTTTACTTTCAGGCAGGTTCTTTAGAACAAATAAAAACCGGACACCCGAAAAGTTTTCGAATGCCCGGTTGATGAGATTATCTCATATGAGTAATCTTTTATTACTGATATATCCTAGATATGGATATACAACTATTAGTATCAGCTATTACTCTTCTCGCTGTTAGGCGAAACATTATTATCCCAGATACCCTTTTCAACTTGCTGTTGAATTTCTGGATAATCCTTGATATTGAATGTTGGTAGCCGCCCTGATTTTCTCTGTTGGTTATAGTCTTTCGCCAGCTTCATTGCTACGCCTGACAACAGAAGTATGGCAATCAAGTTAACAATAGCCATACATGCCATCGATACATTAGCCATATTCCAAACCAGAGGAACATCTGCCAGCGAACCGAACATAACCATTCCCAGTGCAGCCAGACGCAGAATAAATAAACCCGCTGTCTGGTTGCGCTCCAGAAATATCATATTACTTTCAGCATAAGCGTAATTGGCAATGATAGATGTAAAGGCAAAGAAGAAGATAGCAATAGCAATGAATGTCTCTCCCCAATGCCCAACAGCCGACGACAATGCTCGCTGAGTCAGTTCAATTCCGCTGATGGCAGTAACGTTTTCGTTGAGAATACCAGAAGAGAGGATAATGACAGCTGTGGCGCTACAGATAACAATCGTATCCATAAACACCCCTAACATCTGTACATAACCCTGAGAAGCCGGATGTGGTGGATATGGAGAGGCAGACGCAGCAGCGTTTGGTGCAGAACCCATTCCCGCTTCATTCGAAAACAAGCCACGCTGAACACCCTGTAGCATTGCCTGAGAAATACCATAGCCTACTACTCCGGCTACCGCTTCCTGAAGACCAAAAGCGCTCTTGATAATTAGTGCGAATACATCTGGAATACGTTCAATATTGTGACCAACAACCCAAAACGCCAATATTAAATAAGCACCAGCCATAAACGGAACAACTAATTCGGCGACACGGGCAATAGAACGTAATCCACCGAAGATAATAACGCCACTAATAATAACTAATACAATGCCGACATAAATTGGTTTGATATCAAAGGCAAAGGCAGCTGCATTCGCAATTGAGTTTGCCTGAACAGCATTAAATACAAGACCAAACGCGATAATGAGAAAGACGGAAAACAGTACTCCCATCCATCGCTGCTTCAACCCTTTTTCCATATAGTAGGCTGGGCCACCGCGATAATTTCCTTTATCGTCTTTCGTCTTGTACAACTGGGCAAGTGTGCTTTCCACAAAGGAAGTTGCCATACCAATAAACGCAACTACCCACATCCAGAAAATAGCTCCTGGTCCACCCGCAGTAATTGCAATGGCGACCCCTGCTAAGTTACCGGTCCCTACACGAGCAGCAAGACTGGTACATAAAGCCTGAAAAGATGAAATACCAGATTCATCTGATTTCTTGCTGTTTTTCAAAACTGAAAACATGTGACCAAAATGACAAAGCTGTATAAAACGAGAACGCAGTGTAAAGTAAAAGCCAATACCAAGGAGCAAGTATATTAGTATGTAGTCCCAAAGGAAGTTGTTAATAGAATTAATCAGGTCCGTCAAGATATTTTCCCCTTACTAATTAGCAAACATTAGCTGACCATAATGAAGTATCCAGTGAAATTTTATTGTGCTTAATTTCCTTTCTAATTTAACAAGTAACACAATTTCGTATCCAAAAAACACAGAGATACCAGCCAGTAAAAACGAAAAGAATGTAACACAATATCGATTTCAATGGGTAACTTTTAATGAATTTTTTACATTTACTTTAGCATTCGTGAACATTTTTACTTTTCCTCGCAAACGTTTACTCCCTCATTGCAAGCCTATCAAGTGCGTTTTTTCAACAAAAAATACAGATTAATTATTCAACAAAATATAAGTACAAGGCATAAATTAATTAACAATTTTACTCAAAATTAAAAACCAATTAGAAACTAATTCACAACTAACATAAAGTAATATCAATACAATGACCTTATAAAAAGCATGTGTTAATGGCAGGTTACTACCTATATCATGTAAAATGTATATAACAAATTTAGATTGTTAACATCCGTTATATTCCCATTATAGAAATAACTATCTTTATTAAAATTAATGAAATAGTTACAAAATTTAATATTGAAATTTCCAATATTTACGAAAATATATAGCAACATCTTTCTTCAAAGGAGATTATTAAATTTTAATACTGTGATAGTTGGAAAAAGCCACCATCCCATATTAAAATTTTCAATTGTTATTTTTACGGTAGGTAACAACAATAATAGGTTAGTAAGATGTTAATATTTCACTATCTGGCCATCAGATAATCTGCAAGTGAGGTTATAATTGATGTTAGAGCGAAAAAGAAAAAATCCCGCAGACAACATGCTGCCCAAGCGAGTTTATAGAGGAAAATCGAAGTACGAATATCACCCTGCAACAGGTGGTTCAATCTCTATTTGTTGTTTAAGTTCACCAGTATCCGTTGTTTGGAAAGAATACAATAAGATTGTTGGAAAAATAGAAAAAAACAGCACATAGAGCCTAATGTATGTCGAAATTAATAAAGTAGCGGGAGTGACCACTCCCGTTCGTCCGTGTGACCCATTTTAATCCCATTAAAAACAATAAGATAAAATAATATTTTTTTGTATGAAATAAATACTATATTTCTGATACCAAACCGATTCTTAACCATGCCTTCCATTAGAAATATGGACCTCCGAATTTCGTGCTACGATATAAATCTCATCCCATGAGTATGTTAAACAAAACAACAGACGATGGAGTACTGCTTATGTGTATAAGTAACATCATGAGAACCATTGCTATTCTTTCCTTAATTGCCCTATCGTTATCAACACCAGCCATTGCAAAAGATGGAACATTGATTAACTTACCTGATAAAAGATTTGCTGTTCTGTCGGTTGGCGATCTGGAAAGTGAGTCAATTGGCAGTTATTCGATAGCTGTTTTCAAAGATAAAGACCTTACTGAATTTGAAACCGGAGCCGTTTTTTCCCGTGACGGCTCGGTATTTGACGATAGCAATAAACCAAGGGTGACATTTGCTGATATTAATGGTGATGGTTCTAAGGAGTTAATTATTTCCAAACTTTCGGTAGGTTCTGGAAATTATCTTGAAGTAGATGCTCTTAAGATTACAGATAAAAACGTCAAACTCCTCACTCGCATCAATATCAACGGTAAAAATGATCCGATTAAATCACTCCGGACACTATGTAAAAGAGGAGAATGTGTAGAACAAAAGCACCAATAAATATCGTCTCAATACACCCGTTTCCCCTATAGGGAACCGTCACAAATAACGAATTATGTACTATTGTTAATGTTGTCATTACTATCATGGTATAGCCTATCGAGAGGAAATTATGAAACGTATTTTACTGCCACTTTTCCTTGCTTCACTCTTCTCTTATGCCGCACATGCAAATGTAGATAAAACAGCGGAAACTTATTGTGAATTATTTGGGAAAGCCTCCGTAGAAGCATTCAAAACCAATGAATCACCTGATTCGATAGCCCAAAAAGCATTCGGAGAATTGAGAGGTAAGGGATTTGATCTAAAAGAAATCCATAGCAACAAGGATGAATTTCTTGCATCTATCAAACAGACGGTTACTGAAGTCAGAAAAAATAAACAGGCATTCCAAAGTCATCACGATTTTGATCAATCGCTGGTTAAATCAGTTAAAGCATGCAAAGAACAAACAAAGCAGGCTTTATCTCAAGGTATCAAATAAACTCTTGTAGAGCGACGGCTCATGTCTCGTCGCTCTATTTCGTTAAGTTGTATACCCGTCGCCTTTCAAACTACAGCTCGGAATCCATTGAATATATCAATTCTGGGGAATAAATTTCATCCCGACAAAAGTGCGCACCGCATTCCCTCTTTCAATCTTATGATGAAATAAGCGCCTTTCTGCCTTGATCTCTGCTTGATGAATATTTTGATATTGCTGAAGCCGATGTCCCAGCAATAAACGAGCAAGCCGACGATTGGCATATTGACTACGTTCGGACTGTACTTTGATGCTTATGCCACTGGCAACATGCGTTATCCGAACTGCGGATTCGGTTTTATTTACATGTTGACCACCAGGTCCGGAAGCTTTTAATGTCTCAAACCTAATTTCGCTTTCCACTATTTCCTGCATCGGTTCAAATTGTGCCACACCAATAAACCAGTTCTTACGGCCAATTCCTTTTCGCCACGGACTCTCGCAAATCCATTTAATAGTGCCGTTCCAGCACTCAAAGAGTTGTTGTTCATTTTCTCCATGAATAACGACCAACACAGAACGCAATGTACCAGCACGCGACCCTCGTTCTTCTTCCAAAATATCTACGACGACGCTCAATCTCTGAGCTTCTTGGATCAGGCGTTCCAATGCCTTACTGACAGCTAACGTGCATTCTTCAGGCCCTTGAGCCGAGGAGATCTGCAACAATTTCATTCATTGCCTCCTCGTGTTTTATATGTCAGAACAGGTTTAAGCCGTGCTATCAATTTCACCAAACCAGCCTGTAACATAGCATCCATTACGCCACTGATCGGCTTATAGGCCTCTGGTGCCTCTTGATAAATCAATTGATTATCTAAGCAGATTACCCGACTTCCCAATGCAGTACGGGATAATTGCACAGGACTATAACGTCCGTTCAAACGTTCTTTACACTCACCCCGCATCCATTTCCTTCCTGCACCATGAGCAAGGGAAAATAAACTACGTTCACTAGAAAATGGTTGAACCAAGTAACTATAATCTCCACGAGATCCCGGAATAATCACAAAGCCTTGATCAGAAGGAGTTGCCCCTTTGCGATGTAACCAGCCATCAACACCATTAATAGTATATGGAGCAAGTAAGTTATGTGAAATATCAAACAGGCACTCTCCATTAGTTCGCCAACGGCCTAACATCCTTTCTGCGATTAATTGGCGATTAAAAAAAGCATAATCCAGTGCTTGTTGATGCTGCTGAAGGTAACTTTGCGCCTGCGGGCTAGATGCCATCAACCCATGATGTCCATGTTCGCTAACATGCTGTTCAAGGATCATCTGCCCCATGCCACGTGAACCACTATGTACTAATAACAACAGTTGCTGCTTATTCAGTTGCCATTCATCAAGCAGCTCGGGTTGATAAACTTCATCCAATTGTTGTAATTCAGCAAAATGATTGCCGCCACCAATAGTTCCCGGTGAATGACAAAAATACTCAGGTATATCATCAGGTAAATCCTCTGGTTTCAGAGGCGTGTCAATAGAACCAAGCCGTTTTTCCAGCTTATCCAATGACCATTTATTCAATGTTAAATCTGTCCGCCACAACGCCATACCGCAACCAATATCATTACCGATAAGTGCGGGATAAAACCGTGACTGTGAGAAGAATGCGGCACCAACTGGGTAGCCTCTTCCAGGATGAAGATCAGGTAGTCCGACTACACGGACCATATCAGGAAGTTTCGCGGTTGTTTCTAATTGCTGGATAGCTTTATCTTCCAGCCAAGTATTTTTTGTTACGATAAGCTGTACGTTCGGTGCAGCCAAATGCAAAGTATTGCCCATAGATCAACCTTATGATCAATGAAAAAGTAAAGGTGTGACAGGCCTTCCTAGCCAAGCAATACTGAAATATCTGATTTAGTAATTAGCTATGGGCTGGCCTGAAAAGAGTCATTATTATTGTCGTCATAGTGAATTTCTCCTTTTCAGTTATTAATGGGGATTAGTGAATAGCTGCTTTTTTGCAGTCGTTGCATCATACTTCAAGTATTATAATGATTGCTAGTATTTTGTTTAAATTTATTTTTTCCAATTCCGATGTGTGATTACTTTAAATGTTATTTTAATTAACAATAAATAAAAGAGAGGGAATAGAGTAAAATATACATTTATGCATTACAGAGAAGAATAAGAATCCACCTTTATAGGTAATGCTATATCCGTCATTAAAAACAATAAAAGTACTAAAAAAGTATTTATTAACACAGTAGAGCGATATCGAGATGATCGTATTTTCGTCTTGTCTACATTGATTTCTGCGTTATCTAACAAATAGTGATTATCTTCAATTTTGCAAAGTATCGCTTTCGCCCGTTCCATATCAACATGATGAACAAGCAGTTTCACACCACCCAGTGCCTGAGAATACATATAATTATTCCAAACGATGTTTTCATCTATAACTATTGCGCAGATACCTTCTGATAACATTCTGCCTAAGATAATGTGAGCATCTATCGGTGACAGAAAATTTGCCAGTAACTGCATATTTCCTCTTTGAAGATGGCTATTCCACATAAGCACACCATAGATCAGTTCATTTATCAATCAGTATAACTCATTATTGAATGCCACCCCCAGATTGATTCAATAAATTAAGGCTTTTTCGATATATTGGGCATACACAGATTTCAAGTTGCCGTTTTGTTGATCGCACTGCAACTTGAAAGAGGAAAGATATAGACTAACGCTAATAATTAATTAATGAGGCTTGGGATATTAATCACACGATGGCTTCTGGGTCTTATGATGCACAGCTCCGTTATCAATCAACAATTTTTGCATCTCTTTTAAATTACGCTGACAAGCATATGACAGTGCGCTTTGATCATAAGATGGCATATTTACATCGTTCGTGATCGTAAATAGATTCAAATTCGAACCCTGTTCAATCAAATATTTTACGGTATCGATTCGATTATTACTTGCCGCAATCATTACCGACGTCTCACCATCTTCCTCAATGGTTTGATCATTTAAATCAAGTTGATCTTTCATTAAGTTATGTATTTTTTTGACGATGTTCGTGTTTTTACCTAACACTGCTGATTTCAATGCATGATGAACATCGCCTCTATCTGTTGCCCATAAATTAGCATTCTTTGATAATAAATAATCAACAATATCTTCATAACCAATAAAAGCGGCCCAGCCTAATGCGGTTTGATCCAGACTCCCCGTATCTTTCATCTCAATATCGTGACCATTTTCTACCATTTTTTTGATAGTATCTAAATCCCCCTGTTTAACTGCATCAAACCACTTGCTGTTTTCTCCAGTTGATGGTTTCTCATAAAAAATTCTATGAGGTAATCTTTGCGAACTAGCCAGTTCAACCATTTCTGTGTAATCCAACCTGAATTTTTTATATTTATCTGAGTTATTATCATTTATTGCATAAGCATTTACATTAATTGTTGTAAATAATAACGTGGAAAGAATTATTATTTTTTTCATTATTTCCTCACTAACCAATATAAAACTACATTTAATTTATTGGACAATATATATCATCTGCCAAATATTGCTAACGCTCACGGCATTCATCATTCCCTTGCAGATCTTTGTAGTCTTCGATACATTTCAAAATGTGAAAAACTTTTGAAAATAACATGCTGGTTAATAGGCGTGTTTTTAAACTCTGGCTAAAATTTATATTGAAAAATTGACTAGTGATATTAGAGGGTAATATTTATGGGCTATGATTTTGACGTTCTAACTGTATTGAGTTTGTTTTTTTATCGCATGGTTAATTTGGTTCATTCCTTCATATAAAATCGCTAAAAAAGCGGGTTATGACTGGAGAATGGCTATCTGTTTAACTCTGCCAGGATTTAGCCTCGTAACCTACTGGGCATTTGCATTTACGGAATGGCCTATAGAACGCTTAGTGTCAAATATCTCCCAATCCGATAAAAATAAACAACAAGAAGAAAATATATAAGATCATCTAAAACCCAGCGAAGGGCGCTATTCTTCGCCCTTAACAACGCCATAATCAATCACCTTTTGCAGGCTGTTTGACGTTTCAAGCGTAACAATAAAAAACGGGAACTCTTAAGCCCCCGTTATTAATTCAGCTAAGCAATCAATTACATGTGAGAGATAATTGCGTCACCGAACTCGCTACATTTTAGCAGTTTAGCGCCATCCATCAGGCGTTCAAAATCGTAAGTCACAGTCTTGGCAGCAATCGCGCCTTCTGTTCCCTTAATGATTAAGTCAGCCGCTTCGACCCATCCCATGTGGCGCAGCATCATTTCAGCGGAGAGGATGACTGAGCCTGGGTTTACTTTATCCTGACCTGCATACTTAGGTGCAGTACCGTGTGTTGCTTCAAACAGCGCACACTCGTCACCAATGTTTGCACCTGGTGCGATACCAATACCACCTACCTGCGCAGCAAGGGCATCAGAAATATAGTCACCATTCAGGTTCATACACGCGATAACATCGTATTCAGCCGGACGTAGCAGGATCTGTTGCAGGAAAGCATCTGCAATTACATCTTTAATGATGATGTCTTTGCCATTCTTAGGATTCTTGATCTTCACCCATGGACCACCATCCAGCAATTCTCCGCCGAATTCAGTGCGAGCCAGTTCATAACCCCAATCTTTGAATGCGCCTTCAGTGAATTTCATGATATTGCCTTTATGAACCAGAGTCACTGACTCACGATCATTATCGATGGCATATTCAATCGCAGCGCGCACTAAACGTTTGGTACCCTCTTCTGAACATGGCTTTATGCCGATACCACACTGTTGAGGGAAACGGATTTTGCTGACACCCATTTCGTCCTGTAGGAATTTGATGACTTTATCCGCTTCCGCTGAACCCGCTTTCCACTCAATACCCGCATAAATGTCTTCAGCGTTTTCGCGGAAGATGACCATGTCAGTCAGTTCAGGCTGTTTAACAGGGCTTGGCGTACCTTGATAGTAACGAACTGGACGCAAGCAGATGTACAAATCCAATTGCTGACGCAGGGCTACGTTCAAAGAACGGATACCACCACCAACCGGAGTTGTCAGAGGACCTTTAATTGCAACACGGTATTCACGGATCAGATCCAACGTTTCATCCGGCAACCAAACATCTTTACCATAGACATGCGTGGATTTTTCACCTGTATAGATTTCCATCCAAGAAATTTTGCGCTCATCGCTATAAGCTTTCTGAACCGCAGCATCAACAACTTTAAGCATGACCGGCGTAACATCAACACCGATGCCATCCCCTTCGATATAGGGGATTATAGGGTTATTCGGAACATTTAATTTACCTTTGGCATCAATAGTAACTTTTTTACCTTCCGCCGGAACAACTACTTTGCTTTCCATTAACCTCTCCTTTCAAATAAGCGCAATGCCTTGTTAATTTTTTGTAAGGGACGTGTCAATACTACTTGAATATTCTGCAAACGCCAATGGTCACAGTTTTAAGGTATAATACGCACCCTAATTCCCCACAATGCCTTATCATGACAAATATCTCTTTTAAAAAACGCCAACTTAACCGATTCAGCCAAAGAAAAAGTAACAACACAATAAAAAAGCTAACAGGTCCTCGTCGGGTATTGATTTTTAACAAACCTTATGATGTGCTACCGCAGTTCACTGATGAAATGGGAAGAACCACCTTAAAAAATTTTATTCCATTTAGTGATGTTTATGCCGCAGGGCGTCTGGATCGTGATAGCGAAGGGCTACTCGTGTTGACCAATGATGGTAAATTGCAGGCCGAACTAACCCAGCCCAATAAAAAAACAGCCAAAATTTATTATGTTCAGGTTGAAGGTATTCCTGATGAAGTGGCACTGAACAAGTTACGCAGCGGTGTTACATTAAAAGATGGCCTCACTCTACCCGCTGGAGCAGAATTAGTGGGAGAGCCTGAATGGCTCTGGGAACGAACGCCCCCGATTCGGGAACGAAAAAGCATTCCGGTAAGTTGGCTCAAAATTACGCTGTATGAAGGCCGAAACCGCCAAGTACGCAGAATGACGGCACATATTGGCTTTCCTACATTGCGCCTGATCCGTTTCAGTATGGGTTCAATACAACTAGGGGCATTACTCCCGGGAGAATGGAGAGAAATTAATCTTGTTTAGTCCACATGTCACCGTTGCCTGTATTGTTCATGCAGAAAATAAATTTTTGGTTGTCGAAGAGCTAATCGATGGCAAGTATTTGTGGAATCAACCTGCTGGTCACCTTGAGGCGAACGAAACGTTGCTTGAAGCTGCAAAACGAGAGTTATGGGAAGAAACCGGCATTAGTGCCCAACCACAAGCATTTTTAAAACTGCACCAGTGGATTGCACCTGACGGAACTCCGTTTATCCGTTTTCTGTTTTTGATTGAAATAGAAAAAATCCCGGAGACCTCTCCACAAGATAGCGATATCCATTGCTGCCACTGGCTGAGTGCAGAAAAAATTCTTAACAGTCCACAGCTACGGTCACCGCTAGTTGCAGAAAGCGTCCGCTGTTATCTGGAACACAAGGCTTATCCACTATCAATACTGGATAGCTATGGTTCACCGTTCACCCAATGATTACATTAAATAAAAAATCGAATAAAAAGAGCATAAAGACGTTTGATGCACCTTGTTTGCCAACGTGCTAAAGTATCGCGTTTGTTTTTTTCCGCAGTGAGATATATCCATGTCAGATAACAGCCAGAAAAAAGTCATTGTCGGAATGTCCGGCGGTGTTGATTCATCAGTTTCCGCCTACCTATTGCAACAACAGGGCTACCAGGTAGCTGGCCTGTTCATGAAAAACTGGGAAGAAGACGATGGCGAAGAGTATTGCTCAGCTGCCGCCGATCTTGCCGATGCCCAAGCAGTTTGTGACAAACTGGGCATTGAGTTACACACCATTAATTTTGCAGCCGAATATTGGGATAATGTATTCGAACTTTTTCTTGCTGAATATAAAGCAGGCAGAACCCCAAACCCAGACATTCTGTGCAATAAAGAAATTAAATTCAAAGCGTTTCTAGAATTTGCCGCAGAAGATTTAGGCGCTGACTATATCGCAACGGGGCACTATGTTCGCCGTCGGGATGTAGATGGTCTAAGCCAATTGCTTCGCGGTCTGGATGGCAATAAAGATCAAAGTTATTTCCTATATACCTTAAGCCACCGGCAGGTTGCCAAGAGCCTGTTTCCTGTTGGGGAATTGGAAAAACCTGAAGTACGCCGTATTGCCGAAGAGCAGGGTCTGGTAACAGCGAAGAAAAAAGATTCGACCGGTATCTGCTTTATTGGTGAACGTAAGTTCCGTGATTTTCTGGGGCGTTATCTGCCGGCCCAGCCAGGTCCAATCGTGACGGTGGATGGAGAAACTATCGGGCAACATACCGGCCTGATGTACCATACACTGGGTCAACGCAAAGGATTAGGGATCGGTGGCACTAAAGATGGCAGCGAAGAACCATGGTATGTTGTTGATAAAGATGTAGAAAATAATACATTGATTGTCGCGCAAGGTCATGAGCATCCTCGCCTGATGTCTGTCGGTTTGATTGCACAGCAACTTCATTGGGTTGATCTCCAACCATTGGAAACAGAAATTCGCTGTGTGGTCAAAACACGCTATCGTCAGCACGATATTCCCTGCACTGTCGTTCCCCTGAGCGAAGATAAAATTGAAGTTCGTTTTGATAGCCCTGTTGCCGCTGTCACACCAGGTCAATCAGCCGTGTTCTATCAAGGTGAAGTCTGTCTCGGTGGTGGTGTGATCGAACAACGTATACAGGAGTAATTGTGGCTAAGAATTATTACGACATTACACTGGCACTGGCAGGTATCTGCCAGTCCGGTCGTCTGGTACAGACACTTGCCAATGAAGGTCAGTGTGATACTGATGCTCTTGAAATGATGACCAACAGTATCCTGAATATGAATCCGGCATCCACATTGGATGTTTTTGGCAACAATGTCAGCAACCTGCGAATTGGTCTTGATGCGATGTTGGGTATGTTCAACGGTTCACACAGTGGTGTTTCAGCCGATCTTACGCGCTATATGCTGAGTTTGATATCACTGGAACGTCGGCTGAATAAAAATTCCTCCGCTGCTAATGAGCTAAATAATCGCATTAATCAGTTAGAACGCCAACAAGCCTATTTTGAACCCATGTCTGAGGGAATGCTAAACGCCCTTGCAGGGATCTATGTTGATGTTATCAGCCCCCTAGGGCCACGCATCCAAGTTACAGGTTCACCTGACGTATTACGTAACACGCTGATCCAGGCTAAAGTCAGATCTACGTTGCTGGCAGGTATCCGCAGTGCTGTTTTATGGCAGCAAGTCGGCGGCAGTCGCCTGCAAATCATGTTTTCTCGTCAACGCCTGATCCGACAGGCAAAAGACATTCTTGCTCATTGTTAAAAGAACAATTGCTAAACATATATTGTTAAATAAAAACCGGGAGTTGCTACCAATGGAATTATCCTCACTGACCGCTGTTTCTCCGATTGATGGCCGTTACGGCGATAAAGTCAGCGCACTACGCACTATTTTTAGTGAGTTCGGCTTACTGAAATTTCGTGTGCAGGTCGAAGTACGTTGGCTGCAAAAACTGGCCGCTACAACAGAAATCATAGAAGTCCCTGCTTTTGATGTAAACGCAAACGCTTACCTTGATGAAATTATTGTAAATTTCAATGAGCAGGATGCGTTGCGCATCAAAGAAATTGAACGCACAACCAATCATGACGTTAAAGCCGTTGAATATTTTCTGAAAGAAAAGGTTGCGCACATTCCAGCCTTGCATCAAGTTGCAGAGTTTATTCACTTTGCCTGCACATCAGAAGATATCAATAACCTGTCACATGCCTTGATGCTCAAAACAGCTCGCGAGGAAGTTCTTCTGCCTCAATGGCGACAATTAATTGATACTATCAAGCGCATGGCGCATGATTACCGGGATTTACCGCTGCTATCACGTACACACGGACAGCCGGCCACGCCTTCTACCATCGGCAAAGAGCTGGCTAATGTGGTTTATCGTATGGAGCGCCAATTCAGCCAGCTTGGGCAGGTAGAAATTCTGGGTAAAATCAACGGTGCGGTCGGTAACTATAATGCACACCTGTCAGCCTATCCAGAAGTTGACTGGCATCAGTTCAGCGAATCATTTGTTACCTCACTGGACATTCAGTGGAATCCGTATACTACTCAAATCGAACCCCATGATTACATTGCAGAATTATTTGATTGTATAGCGCGTTTCAATACTATCCTGCTCGATTTTGATCGTGATATCTGGGGTTATATCGCCCTGAATCACTTCAAGCAAAAAACCATTGCAGGGGAAATCGGCTCTTCCACCATGCCGCATAAAGTCAACCCAATTGATTTTGAAAACTCTGAAGGAAATCTGGGTTTGGCAAATGCGGTTCTGGGGCACCTTGCCAGTAAACTTCCTGTCTCTCGCTGGCAGCGTGATCTGACAGACTCAACCGTACTACGCAACTTGGGTGTAGGTTTAGGTTATGCCCTGATTGCTTATCAATCCACTATGAAAGGGCTAAATAAGTTAGAAATTAATGAACAGCACTTACTGAATGAGCTGGATCATAACTGGGAAGTTTTAGCAGAGCCGATCCAAACCGTTATGCGTCGTTATGCTATTGAAAAACCATATGAAAAATTGAAAGAACTGACCCGTGGTAAACGTGTTGATGCAGAAGGCATGAAAGCATTTATTGATAGCCTTGAGCTTCCTGATACAGAAAAAGAGCGCCTCAAAGCTATGACACCAGCAAACTACATTGGTTATGCTGCTTCGTTGGTTGATAAGTTAAAATAATATTTTTTATGTCCATGGGCGGGAGCTATCCCGCTCATATTCACCAACCCCAAAATTTACGGCTCCCCTGCAAATCAACAACTTTCCCGCAAGACCTACATCCGTTATGGCACGATTGTCAATCAGTTTTGGAAATTTTTGATCACTATTCCAGGCAAACTACAGAACCCTATATACAATATAAATAGATTGTAAATTCATTGGTTATTTCAATCTAAACGTTTGTTTTTAAATATTTCACTCTTTAACATACTAACAAAAGCCAAATAGTTACTATACTTAAGTCTAGTGATAATATTATATCTATAATTTTATTTAGTTTTTATTGACGAATCTGACTACTTAGCTATTTTAAATTTATTTGGTAAACGTTACTAATTAGCATAAGGAATCATTATGCGGATTTTGATCGTTGAAGATAACGCATTACTTCGCCATCACTTAACCGTACAACTGCGGGATATCGGGCATCAAGTCGATGCCGCGGAGAATGCCAGAGAAGCTGATTATTATCTTAAAGAAAGTAATCCTGATATTGCTATTGTCGATCTGGGATTACCGGGAGAAGATGGGCTTAGCATGTTACGGCGTTGGCGCAGTGAACAGGTTAATTTACCTATACTTGTACTTACAGCCCGTGAAAGCTGGCAAGAAAAAGTCACTGTATTAAATGCCGGAGCAGATGATTATGTAACTAAACCTTTCCATTTAGAAGAAATTAGCGCTCGCATACAAGCTTTAATGCGGCGCAATAGTGGACTGGCCTCTCAACTCGTTGAGATTCCACCCTTTTTAATTGATCTATCTCGGAAAGAGTTTTCTATTAATAATATCAATATTAAATTAACTGCCTTTGAATATACAATTATCGAAACTTTGATGCGCAATAATGGCAAAGTTGTCAGCAAAGAATCGTTAATGCGCCAGTTGTATCCGGACGCTGAATTACGCGAAAGTCATACAATTGATGTATTAATGGGGCGTTTAAGGAAAAAAATATTGAATGAATGGCCCGAAGACGTCATTGTTACTGTCCGTGGTCAAGGCTATCGTTTTGATGTAAAAGAGCATGATGCCTAAGCTCCCTAAAAAATATTTCTCCCTGAGAACTCGGTTTCTCATGGCGACGGCTGCTATTATTCTCGCCCTGACATTGTCATACGGCCTTGTTGCCATTGTCGGGTATTTGGTAAGCTTTGATAAAACTAGCTATTCTATACTCCGTAGCCAAAGTAATTTATTTTTCACACTTTCTACATGGGAGAACAACAAGCTAGAAATTCTTACTCCTAAAGATTTTGCCATCAATCCCCTCTCATTGGCTCTGATTTATGACGATAAAGGGAATATTCTATGGCGTCAATACAATATGCCTGAGCTGGAAAAAAAGATAGATTCTCGTTGGTTAAAAAAAGATGGATTATATGAATTAGATATTTACCTCAAAGAGAAGGAAGATATTTTCCATATAAAGAATCAAGGTAGAGAAAAACAGAAAAGCGACGATAAAAAGGTATTATTAACCTATTCTGTTGCCGTCAATAGTTATGCCAAAACAGATCGTCGGCCTGCATTAACGATTGTCATCATTGATACTATTCCACAAGATATACAGGAATCAGCAAAGGTCTGGGAATGGTTTGGTTATGTATTAATAGCCAACCTGCTTCTGGTCATCCCTCTGATTTGGCTTGCTGCTGATTGGAGTCTTCAGCCAATTAAGTCATTGATCGCTCAAATTCGCTCTTTAGAAAAGGGGGAACGAGAAAAGCTTGATGAAGATCCGCCCACAGAGCTAAAAGCGCTGGTCAGTAATTTAAATACTTTATTAAGTACTGAGCGTAAACGCTATGAAAAATATCACACGACATTAACTGATTTAACTCATAGCCTAAAAACGCCTTTAGCGGTATTACAGTCAACGCTACGCTCCCTACGACATCCCCAAAATGTAACCATTGAAAAAGCTGAACCCATTATGCTTGAGCAAATTGATCGGATTTCCCAGCAAATTGGCTATTATCTGCATCGGGCCAATATGCGTAGTGATCATAATCTGCTTCTAAGGCAAATTTCTTCCGTCCCAATCTTATTGGATGCATTAATTAGTGCTCTAACAAAGGTATACCAACATAAATCCGTCAACGTTACGATGGACGTATCCCCCGAAGTGACATGGTTGGGTGAAAAGAATGATTTTCTGGAAGTCATGGGGAACATTCTGGATAACGCCTGTAAATATTGTCAGAAAGTTGTCAGAGTCACCGCTTCAATATGTGAAAATTCTGTCACTATCATTGTTGATGATGATGGCGCAGGAGTGTCACCAGACAAGCGGGAAATGATTTTTCAACGCGGTTTGAGAGCTGATACGCTGTGCTCAGGTCAGGGCTTGGGATTATCTATAGCGGCTGAAATTGTTGAGCAATATGACGGTTATATCAGTGTTGGAGAGAGTCCACTTGGTGGTGCCCAGATGAGAGTAGTATTTCGCGAACAATAAAACTAAAGGCGATGATAATTAGATGATTGTTGATTCAGTCGAGAAATATTTCAACCAAGTCTGATATCGTCGTTGACTATTCGTTATAATAGCGCGAAATTCACCCCTCACTTCAGGATGTCACCATGGATTATCAGCTAAATCTGGACTGGCAGGCGTTTTTGCAGAATCACTGGCAAAAACGACCATTGCTGATTAAACAGGGTTTCCATCAGTTTATTGATCCCCTTTCTCCCGATGAACTGGCGGGATTGGCGATGGAAAATGAAATCGATAGCCGTTTGGTCAGTCAGAAAAATGGACGCTGGGAAGTTTCCCATGGTCCGTTTGAAACCTACGACCATTTAGGCGAAAAAGATTGGTCGCTACTTGTACAGGCCGTCAACCATTGGCATCTTCCCTCCTCTGCACTTATGAAACCATTCCGTGAGCTGTCTGATTGGCGCATGGATGATTTGATGATCTCTTTCTCGGTTCCCGGAGGTGGTGTAGGCCCTCATCTCGATCAATATGATGTCTTTATCATTCAGGGCAAAGGTCGGCGACGTTGGCGGGTTGGCGAAAAAATACCAATGAAACAACATTGCCCTCATCCTGATTTATTACAGGTTGAACCTTTCGAGGCAATTATTGATGAAGAAATGATGCCGGGCGATATTCTGTATATTCCACCGGGTTTCCCACATGAAGGTTATGCCATTGAAGATTCACTGAATTATTCTGTAGGCTTCCGTGCACCTAATGCCCGTGAGTTATTCAGTGGATTTGCTGATTATGTGCTGGCAAATGAACTAGGAAGTCATCGCTATAGCGATCCTGAACTGGCTCTCCGTGATAATCCGGCACAGATTCAGGCAAATGAACTAAACACACTGCGTTCTATGATGCGTGAATTGCTGGATCAACCTGAAACTTTCCATAACTGGTTCGGTGAATTCATCTCTCAATCACGTCATGAGCTGGATCTTGCACCACCGGAGCCACCTTATGAAAGCGATGAGATTTATGAATTGCTGAAACAAGGGGAAGAGTTAAATCGCCTGAGTGGATTACGCGTTTTGCGGATTGGCGATCAGTGTTTCGTCAATGGTGAATTAATGGATACGCCTCACATCCATGCGGCTGATGCACTTTGTCATTATGATAAGGTCAATGCCGAACAGCTGGGCGATGCTATTGATGATGTTCGATTTATCAGTCTGCTTACAGCGTTGGTTAATAGTGGTTATTGGTATTTTAATGATTAATCCGTGAACAAAGGGGCGATAATCGCCCCTTTAGTCTTTTTATCCATTATCAATATTATCAATATCATCAATCCGCAGATATCACATTATTTTCATGGCTTGCCGCCAATTCAGCAATCCGCATAATAACGTTTACCGCCTGCTCCATGCCTTCCAGCGAAATAAACTCGTGCTTGCTGTGATAATTATACCCACCTGTAAAAATATTCGGGCATGGCAAACCACGATAGGATAACTGTGCGCCATCCGTACCGCCACGAATCGGCTGGATTACGGGTTCAATACCGCAATCCAACATAGCTTGTTTTGCTAGTTCAATAACATGTGGATGCTTAATCATTTCACTGTGCATATTGTAATAACTGTCATTAATCGTCAGTTCAATATAGCAATTCGGATGCAACCCTTTCCCCACTTTTTCTGCAATGGCAAATAATGATTTTTTACGGTTTTCAAAATTTACGCTGTCAAAATCCCGGATAAGGTAGTGCATTTCGGCGCGTTCTACAGTGCCTTTTAAATTCTGTAAATGATAAAAACCTTCATAGCCTTCTGTATGTTCAGGCGTCTCTTCTGATGGCAGCGCATGATGAATCCGTATTGCGAGAGATAACGCATTGACCATCACACCTTTGGCGCTCCCCGGATGAACCATGTTGCCCACAATCTTGATGGTCGCTGATGCGGCATTAAAATTTTCAAATTCTAGTTCCCCTATCCCGCCCCCGTCCACGGTATAAGCCCATTCTGCCCCGAAAGTTTCTACATCAAAATAATGCGCTCCTTTGCCAATTTCCTCATCGGGTGTGAATGCAATCCTGATATCACCATGTGGAATATTTTTTTGTTTTAAACGCACCATTGCCGTAATGATTTCGGCGATACCCGCTTTATCGTCAGCACCTAATAACGTTTTTCCATCAGTCGTAATTAAGGTCTTTCCCAATAAACTATGCAATACCGGAAACATGACAGGAGATAACACTTCGTCTCCCATGCCCAATGCAATATCACCACCACGGTAATTTTCTAAAATTTGCGGATTTACACGCTTACCAGAAAAATCTGATGAAGTATCGAGATGAGAGATAAAACCGATGACCGGGACAGGCCAAGCAACATTTGATGACAATGTTGCCATAACGCACCCCTGATCATTGAGGATGACATCAGTAAAACCAAGTTGGCTCAGTTCCTCGTGTAATGCTTTTGCGAGTTTCAGTTGTCCCCCACTGCTGGGAATAGTTTTAGCTGATGGTTTTGATTGAGTATCGAATGCAATGTATTTAAAAAAACGCTCTAATAATCTATCCATCTTCTCCCCCTAAATAATAGGGTTTTATTATGGAGAAGATGAATAGAGTAAGTATTGCGTCAAATCAGCTTTTATCAGCCTTAATCTGCTGAATTAAAGACTGGACATATTGAGTGACAATTTGACTGGCATGGCCATAGTGTTTTTCATCGAATAAACTTTCGACCTGACTCGGATCCAGATTCAACTCAACAGTATGCGCCCCAGATAACTTAGCTTCATGCACAAAACCGGCTGCCGGATAAACATGACCAGATGTTCCGATGGCAATAAAGATGTCAGCATCAGATAGAGCAGCGTAAATCTGCTCCATGCCCAATGGCATCTCTCCGAACCACACTACATGAGGGCGCAATGGAGATGGAAACTGGCAGCAGTGGCAACGATCTTCCGTGGTTAACTGAGCCGCCCACTCAATGACCTGTCCAGACTGACAACAGCGAACTTTCAGGAGTTCACCATGCATATGCAGGACACGCTGACTTCCTGCACATTCATGCAGATTATCAATGTTTTGCGTCACCAACAGAAAGTGGTCACCGAGTATCTGTTCAAGCTCTGCCAAAGCATAGTGTGCAGCATTCGGCTTAATTTCCAACTGTTGGAGCTGCTCCCGACGTGCATTGTAAAATGCCTGCACCATTTCAGGATCACGTTGAAAACCTTCCGGTGTAGCAACATCTTCGACGCGATGTTCTTCCCACAAACCATCAGAAGAACGAAATGTCCGAATGCCTGACTCAGCAGATATCCCTGCCCCCGTCAGCACGACCACATAGGGCTTTTCTCTTTTATTTTCTTTACTTGCCAATCGAATATCCCTGTAAAAATTTTGCCTGTGTAATCGCTGGCGCCGGAACCTTTTAATTCGATAAAATTTACTGTGCCGATAACGAACCTGCATATGACTGTTTCCTTAAGAAGACTATTCCCGCCTGCTCTTCTTCATCAAACATCTATTCTGTTTGGAATATTTTGTCTGGAAGATGTGGCTAGGCATTTTTTTGCCGATTCATTTTTGACGATGCAAGTGACACAATAGCGCGCTTGGAAACATGTTGATACTCTGGCATATTATTGACCACTCAAAATCCGCGCTGGATCAAGTTTACTGGCCCGACGGGCAGGGTACCAACTAGCCAGCACACTCAAGATCAATGCCGTTAACAAAACATAAAAAACATCCATGATATGTAATTCTGACGGCAGAAAATCAATAAAATAAATATCTCCAGACAGAAACTGGTGTCCGATCAACATTTCCAGTCCTTTAATGATAGTGGTTAAATTCAATGACGTAAGAATTCCGACAGCAACCCCAATGATGCTACCAATCATTCCGGTCAGTAATCCATACCACAAAAAGATAGCCCTGATATGACCATCTTTGGCACCCAGTGTACGCAGGATAGCGATATCACTGCTTTTATCTTTAACAGCCATAATCAGCGTTGAAATAATATTGAAACAGGCGACACCAATCACCAGAACCATAGCCAGATACATGATACTGCGCACCATCTGAATATCGTTATACATATAACCGTAATCTTTTATCCATGTGCTGATATAGACATATTTTTTCGTGGCATTACCTGCATCAACCACACGCTGTTTTGCGGCAAAAACATTATCCGCTTTGATGGCAATACCCGTGATGCCATCACCGTAATCCAGATATTGCTGAGCATCCGATAAAGGAACCAAAGCCAGGCTGTGATCCAGCATACCGCTTAATTGGAAAACCCCCGCAACTTGCAAACGGATACGCTTAGGTTGCAAGAGTTTCAGGCTGGGATCACTGTTGGGGATCATGACTGTCAGCCAGTCCCCCTGTTTTACGTGCAGTGCATTCGCTACTCCCTGCCCCAGAATTACCTGATTTTTACCTGCCCTGAACGTTTTCCATGCTCCGTCCCGAATGAACTGAGGTAACGTACTGACATCCTCTTCAGTGTCCGGATCCACCCCCCGCACTTGGACAGCATGGAGTTTTTCTCCTCGCTCCATCAGGCCAGTAAACTCGACATAAGGCGAAGCACCCACAATACCTGATGTTTGTTTTACCCGGAGAAGCGCCTGTTCCCAATCGTGAAAAGGTTGTTCTACCGTATAAATCTGTCCATTTGGTACAACGGAAAGTATCCGATTTTTCAGTTCTCGTTCAAAGCCGTTCATGGCACTTAAGCCAATAATCAGTACCGCAACCCCCAACATAATGCCTAATGTTGAAATAACGGAAATCAGAGAAACCATTCCTGAACGACGACGACCCCGGCTGAAACGCAATGCGGTAAATAATGCAAGAGGCAGATTTGCCATTACATCTCCCCCGTCAGGGATAATTCATCCTGTAGATACCCATCACGCATCTCTAACTGACGCGTCAGTTGATTGGCTAATTTCAGATCGTGAGTCACAACCAGAAATGCCGTACCCTGCTGTTGATTCAACTCTTGTAAAAGTTGAAACACACTGTCTGCATTACGTTGATCAAGATTCCCCGTCGGTTCATCCGCCAGCACTAATGAAGGTTCATTCACCAAAGCCCTGGCAATCGCGACACGCTGACGCTCCCCGCCGGATAACTCAGATGGCCGATGCTGTGCCCGATTTTCCAGTCCAACTGCTGCCAGCATATCCAATGCCTTTTGTTGTGCCTGCCGTTTTCTGGCACCACTCGATTTACCACCAATGAATAGAGGCATGGCAACATTTTCCAGCGCATTAAAATCAGGCAGTAAATGGTGAAACTGATAAATAAAGCCAATTTCATTGTTGCGTAATTCTGCCCGTGCAGAGGCAGACATTTGATTCAGTGATTGCCCCTTGAATAATACTTCTCCCGCAGTCGGGGAATCCAATCCACCAAGCAAATGTAAAAGCGTACTTTTACCAGAACCCGAACTGCCGACAATCGCCATCATTTCTCCATGCTGAATAGAAAAAGTGACATTTTTCAACACTTCTGCGGAAACCTTTCCTTCCTGATATTTTTTACACAGGTGATGACACAGCAATAAGGGTTGATTACTCATAACGTAAAGCCTCAGCAGGTTGAGTGGCAGCCGCGCGCCAGGAAGGATATAAAGTTGATAATAGGGAAATCAGCATGGCACTGATGGCAATCATGACTACTTGTGCAGTGTCAATCGCAACAGGTAATTGAATACCTTCGGTCAGGAGGCCGACCAGCGGCATCAAGCTATTTAACTGACTGGACAGCAATACTCCCAGCACCGTACCCAGCAAAGCGCCAATGATGCCGGCTCCGGCACCCTGGATCATAAAGATGGCCATGACCTGATGACGAGTCATCCCTTGCGTCTGCAAGATGGCAATTTCACCCTGTTTTTCCATCACCAACAAAGAAAGAGAGGTAATAATGTTAAAGGCAGCAACGGCAATGATCAGACTCAACAACAACCCCATCATATTTTTTTCCATCCGGACCGCTTGAAAAAATTCGCCCTTGCGTTCGCGCCAATCTTTCCAAACCAGTCCTTCCGGCAGAGTTTGCCGACTCAGCTCATCAACCAATAACGGTTTATTGAGATACAAGCGCCAGCCCGTAATGTTACCAACCGGATAGCGTAACAACCGTGCTGCATCCTGCTGATTAACCAACATTTCCGTGCCATCGACCTCACTATTGGCGAAAAACGTCCCCGCCACAGTGAATAATCGCTGGCTGGGGATTCTGCCCATTGGTGTCAGCTGACTGGCACTTGGCACAATGATTCTGATCTGATCACCCCGTTTAACGCCCAATCTTGCAGCCAATTGATCTCCCAGAATGACAAAGTAGTGTCCGGGCTTTAACTGACTACGATCAGCATCGACAATATATTCTGCCAATGGTGCGTACTCATCAGGCGTAATTCCCAGCATGACACCAACACCAACATTTCTGGCGCTTTGCAGCACGACATCGCCTGTCACAATCGGAGTAATGCGATTAACGCCTTTTAAATCCGTGAGCTGACGGCTCGGATGTTCAACCGGATTGATAGAACCCTTTTCCGATGTAATAACCCCATGCGGCATAAAACCTAAAATGCTGCCTTCCAGTGAACGTTCAAAACCATTCATCACTGACAGTACAGTGATCAGTGCTGCCACCCCCAGCATGATGCCAATGGCTGATAGCCATGAAACAAAACGGCCAAATTTATCGACCGCACGCCCGCGCATATAGCGCAATCCTATAAATAATGAGACAGACTGAAACATGAAATCTGTTACGCCCCTGTTGCCAAAGCAAAGTGTTCGGGGATAATAAAGGGTAGCAATACTTTATGGAACCACCCGCATCCCGGTTATGTGGTTTTTTTTACTTGCTCTCAACCTGCCAGCGTATTTATTGTAAAGCTACTGGGTCAAAAAGGTGTTGGGAATGGACTGAATCTTAGAGAACACATCAAACTCTTATGCCAGCAAAATATCGTTATCAACTTCCTGAACGTCGCGGTAATATCCGCCAATTGGGTCATTTGACGGGTGCCGCCTGTGCTGTTGAATGTGCCGAAATCATTGAGCGTCACTCTGGGCCAGTACTGCTGGTGACAAAAGATATGCAGAATGCCCTGCGATTACGTGATGAAATTCAACAATTCACCGACTCCCCCATAAATATTATGTCGGATTGGGAAACTTTACCTTACGATAGTTTTTCCCCTCATCAAGAAATCATCTCAAATCGCTTGTCTACGCTTTATCACTTACCATTCATGACGAAAGGTGCACTAATCCTTCCCGTCAATACATTGATGCAACGTGTCTGTCCACATAAGTATCTCAAAGGACATGCTCTGGTTATGCACAAAGGTCAACGCCTTTCCCGTGACAGACTGCGGACAGAATTGGAGCAAGCAGGTTATCGCAGTGTTGAACAAGTTCTAGAACATGGCGAGTTCGCCACGCGCGGAGCCTTGTTTGACTTATTCCCAATGGGCAGTGAATGCCCTTATCGCATTGATTTTTTTGATGATGAGATAGATAGCCTGCGTACCTTTGACGTGGATACCCAACGAACGCTGTCAGAAGTGGAAAAAATCAGTTTACTGCCGGCACATGAATTCCCCACCGATCAGGATGCCATTGAACTATTCCGTAGTCAGTGGCGTGAGCAATTCGAAGTTCGCCGCGATGCTGAACATATTTATCAACAAGTCAGTAAAAAAATGCTGCCGGCAGGCATCGAATATTGGCAACCGTTATTTTTTGAACAGCCTTTACCAGCCATCTTTGATTACCTGCCTGAAAATACCTTGCTGATTACGCAGGACTTAATCGGCTCAGCGGAGCGTTTCTGGCAAGATACGGAACAGCGTTTTGAAAGCCGCAAAATTGATCCCATGCGTCCACTGCTCGCGCCTGATCAGATTTGGTTACCCGTCAATAAGCTATTTTCAGCATTGAAAAATTGGCCCCGAATTCAACTTGGCAGTGAAATCCTCCCACAAAAAGCAGGAAATACTAATCTTGCGTATCAAGCTCTGCCTGATTTATCAGTTGCTGCGCAGCAAAAAGCGCCATTGGATAAATTACGCCATTTCATGGAGCAGTTCAGCGGAAAAATCGTGTTTTCCGTGGAAAGCGAGGGACGTCGGGAGTCCGTGCAAGAATTATTATCACGAATCAAAATCAATCCGATAAAAATCAATCGATTGATAGATGCCGATAAACCCGGCTATTTCTTGATGATTGGAGCAGCAGAACACGGTTTTATTGATGACGACAATAAGCTCGCGCTTATTTGTGAAAGTGACATGCTCGGTGAACGAGTCAGCCGTCGTCGTCAGGATAATCGACGCACTATCAATACCGATACGCTGATCCGTAACCTCGCTGAGCTACGGCATGGTCAGCCTGTCGTTCACCTTGAACATGGGGTTGGGCGCTATCAGGGACTTACAACACTGGAAGCAGGTGGCATTAAGACAGAATACCTTATCCTGACCTACGCCGGAGAAGATAAGCTGTACGTTCCTGTTTCCTCCCTACATCTCATTAGCCGTTATTCTGGTGGGGCAGAAGAAAGCGCACCACTGCATAAACTGGGTGGTGATGCCTGGAGTAAGGCTCGCCAGAAAGCGGCTGAAAAAGTACGTGATGTGGCTGCTGAGTTATTGGATGTTTACGCACAACGGGCTGTTAAACCGGGTTTTGCCTTCAAACAAGATCGAGAGCAGTATCAGCTGTTCTGCCAGAACTTCCCTTTTGATACCACACCCGACCAAGAACATACTATCAACGCTGTACTTGATGATATGTGTCAGCCTATTGCCATGGATAGACTGGTGTGTGGTGATGTCGGATTCGGGAAAACAGAAGTGGCAATGCGGGCTGCATTTTTATCCATCACCAATAACAAGCAAGTCGCTGTACTTGTCCCGACAACGCTATTGGCACAACAACATTATGATAATTTCCGCGATCGCTTTGCGAATTGGCCTGTACACATTGAAGTTATGTCACGCTTCCGCAGTGCAAAGGAGCAACAGCAGGTCATTGAAATGGCTGCTGAAGGAAAAGTGGATATCATTATCGGCACACATAAGATTCTGCAAAGTGACCTACGCTGGAAAGACCTCGGTTTGTTGGTCGTCGATGAGGAACATCGTTTCGGCGTTCGTCATAAAGAGCGTATCAAAGCCATTCGGTCCGATGTTGATGTCCTGACCCTCACCGCAACGCCAATTCCCCGTACACTTAATATGGCAATGAGTGGTATGCGTGATTTATCTATCATTGCAACTCCCCCTGCCCGCCGTTTGGCAGTGAAAACCTTTGTGCGAGAATATGACCACCTTGTGGTGCGTGAATCAATTCTGCGTGAAATTTTGCGTGGCGGGCAGGTTTACTATCTGTATAACGATGTTGAAAATATAGAGAAGGCTAAAGCCCGATTGGAAGAATTAGTTCCTGAAGCCAGAATCGTTGTCGGGCATGGACAAATGCGTGAACGCGATTTAGAACGCGTCATGACAGATTTCCACCACCAGCGTTTTAATGTGTTGGTGTGTACCACCATTATTGAAACAGGGATTGATATTCCCAGCGCCAATACAATCATCATTGAACGTGCCGATCATTTCGGACTGGCTCAGTTGCACCAATTACGTGGGCGAGTCGGACGTTCCCACCATCAAGCTTATGCTTATTTGCTGACACCACATCCAAAAGCAATGACTAGTGATGCACAAAAACGACTGGAAGCCATTGCATCCTTAGAAGATTTAGGGGCTGGTTTTGCATTAGCAACTCACGATCTGGAAATCAGGGGGGCAGGTGAATTACTGGGAGAAGATCAAAGCGGACAGATGACCAGCATTGGTTTCACTCTCTATATGGAGTTGCTGGAAAATGCTGTTGATGCCCTTAAAAATGGGCGTGAACCTTCTCTTGAAGATTTAGCTAACAGCCAGACGGATATAGAGTTACGTATGCCGGTACTTTTACCTGATGACTATATTCCTGATGTGAACATCCGCCTGTCTTTCTATAAGCGGATTGCCAGTGCACGGAATAATATTGAACTGGATGAACTGAAAGTCGAACTGATTGATCGATTTGGTTTACTGCCCGATCCGGGACGCCAATTGTTACAATCTGCGGCTATTCGTCTGATAGCTCAAGAATTGGGTATCAAACGTATTGAAGCACATGAGAAAGGGGGATTTATCGAGTTTAGTCATAACAACAAAGTTGACCTTAACTACCTCATCAGCTTATTACAGACACAACCTAACGTTTACCGGCTGGATGGCTCATCTAAACTGAAATTCATTACTGATTTAGCAGAACGGGCCGCCCGCTTATCTTTTATCCGGCAATTATTGGAGGCTTTCGAGCAGCATCAGATCTAATCGGATAATTGCACTATTTCGTCGATGTAGTTCGCTAATACAACTTTATGCGAACTGCATACGAAATAGTGTAATATTTTATGTAAATCCAAAAGAAAATCACTGCTCTGAATGTGGATTAAGAATTAATTGACCTTTCTCATTTAACGGAATAATTTCTTCTGGTTTATACCGTATTCTGACTTTTCCTGGCTTATCTCCGATAACATAAATAACGTCATACCCGACAATATTTAGTTTTTTAAAATCAACTGCCACACAATTTTTTAATGCTGAATGGGTTAAAATGGGGTATTCCTTCTTTGTTTTTAAGCTAGTCAGAAGAAATAATATACGGTATTCATAATCGGTCAAAAGACCACCTTCGATATTTTTTACTGTATTAGGAATGGGAAATGCCGAGATATGGCAATAGGATTGATGAACAGTAACTGCTGATTTTATAGGATACGAAGATAATACCTGCGCAACTCTGGGTTGTGACCATTTAAAATAAAATATTGTAGCAATAGCAATGATGGCAATAGTAATTACAAAACCAATTACGTATTGTTTTATCTTTATTTTATCCACATAGCACCTTGATATATTAATAATTTTACACACATTTCAATTAACAAATATTTCTCATATTTAGAGGTAACTAAAAATACGCTCAATTCATTATTTAAGAAAAGTCCCATTCCTTTATCCTAATGTAATAAAATTATTGATTTTATAATTTTAATTCTCCCTCTATACCAATAAATTTCAAGGTGCAGTCAACAGTAATGGATCAACTTCTCAGAAGCACAACTCACTCTATAACTACAACCATGCCTACCCACTTAATCTATAATCATTTGATTTATAAATATTTAATTCATAATCACGTAGCCAAACTGAATAAACGCAACCAATAAAGCTGTAACTAAAAAAGATAGGTATATCTAATAAGCATCTAATCACCACATACAGAAAGTAAATATCCGTAAGGACAGTTAACAAAAATAATAACCTGACAAATAAAATGGATATATAATTTCCAATATCAATGATACTAACAGCCAGATCAAAAATTTGATACTACAGTAACCTGACTAAAACAGGCTTTATTACAATGATTAGTTAAATATATAGATAAACTATTTCAACCATTAGTAAGCAATCTATACATGATACAGACGTTGAATTTAGTTATCCAAATGTATAAAGATAAGTTCATTATGCAAATAAATTTACTGAAAAAATAATGAGTTAATTCAAATAGATAATTGGATTTATTATAATACAGCTTATTCATTATAATAAATAATTGAGGAGAATTCAGAGAAGAATAATTATGGCGTGTGTAACAATAAATATAACAAAGAAGAATAAGTGGCTCATCTAAATGAATTACCTTCACTATAGATGAGCCATTTAACGGCTAATTAATGTAATTTCAACCGTGGGCGAATAACACGGTTTATCCCACCAACCAGCATCATCAAGCCTGTTTTAATATATCCATGCAGGGCTACCTGATGCATACGATACAAAGAGATATAAACTATGCGGGCAATACGACCTTCTACCATCATTGAGCCACGCATTAAGTTCCCCATCAAGCTACCAACGGTACTGAACTTAGATAATGAAACCAATGAACCATGATCTTTATATACATATTCTTTCAATGGTTTTTCATTCAGTAATGCCAGAATATTGTCATAGCAACGGCTTGCCATTTGATGAGCAGACTGGGCACGAGGAGGAACAAAACCCCCCTCTTTTTTCGGGCACGATGCACAATCCCCAATCGCAAAAATACGATCATCCAGAGTGGTCTGCAAAGTTGGTTTCACCACTAACTGGTTGATACGGTTAGTTTCCAGCCCGCCGATGTCTTTCATAAAATCAGGAGCTTTGATTCCTGCCGCCCATACCATCAGAGATGCTTTAATCAGCTCTCCATCTTTAGTATTCAGGCCATGCTCATCAGCACTGGTAACCATCGTTTTAGTCAATACTTTGACACCCAGTTTAGTCAGTTCTTGATGAGCCGCACTAGAAATGCGCGTTGGCAACGCCGGCAGAATTCTCTCGCCCGCTTCGACCAAAGTCACATTCAAGGCATCACTATTCAAGCTTTCAAAGCCATAACTGTTAAATTGCTTAACCGCATTATACAGCTCTGCTGAAAGCTCTACGCCCGTCGCACCACCACCAACAATGGCAATATTCACTTTTTCTTCTGCACATTGGTTTGCAGAATATTTCAGGAACAAGTTCAGCATCTCATTATGGAAACGGTGTGCCTGATGTGGATTATCAAGGAAAATACAGTTATCCTTCACACCCGCCGTGCCAAAATCATTCGACTGGCTGCCCAGAGCCATGACCAGGAAGTCATAAGCCAGTTCACGTTCCGGAACCAACAAATCACTGCCTTCATCACGGATCTCTGCCAAGGTGATTTTCTTTTCATCACGATTAATATTCGTCAGCGTACCTAGCTGGAAATTGAAGTGATGGTTACTCGCATGAGCTAAGTAACTCAATGCATCAACACCATCATCAAGAGAACCCGTTGCTACTTCATGTAATAATGGCTTCCATAAATGGCTGTTGTTGCGATCCACCAAAGTAATTTCGGCTTTCTGCTTACGTCCCAATTTATGTCCCAAACGCGTTGCCAGCTCTAAACCACCCGCGCCCCCACCAATAATGACAATTCTTGTCTTTGGCGTTGTCATGACTACCCCACTGAAAATACAACTAATGTTATGTAAGGTGCGAAATTAAGCTCATCATATAGTTGAATAAAGACCTTCAATAACGTCCTTAAATAACATCAGGCTAAACAAATTTCATACTGCAAATATCTCCAGAATATCATGGCAGGTCAGTTGGTCATACCAAAAATATCCCCAATCAAATTCTTTTGATTAATTAGACATCAATCACAAAATTTTAATGATAATCTCCAATTAATTGGATGATAATCCAAATTATCAGTAAAAATCATTTACAATGTTAATATTATGTGAATATGACTTTCAGGATGCGACAAGTAACGCTATCAGGAGAAGTACAAGGAAAGAGATATTGAAAAAAGGGATAAGGAATAAGGAATAAGGAATAAGCTCACCGATGATGACTTATTCCTGATTTTATTGAATAAATTATATACCCTTCACCATCCAAGCTTCTACGTTGTTGGCTACATCTTGAAATCCGTAGAGTATATAACTCATTAATTATTCACATCTTAGCCATTTTTCACACAGGCCACGTAATGCCTTATTCGCTTGCTGCCAACGTTCAGATCTCTGTAATTCTTCTAAACTAAATTTTTTGCTTTGATGATATAACCGTGTGACTTTATCTGAGTTAATAATCGGCAGATTATCCAGCACACTGACGGCACCTTCCCGATTATTACATACCAAAATCATGTCACACCCTGCATTCAATGAAGCTTTCGCGCGCTCGGCATAATTCCCCATTACAGCAGCACCTTCCATTGAGAGATCATCGGAAAAAATGACGCCCTCAAACCCTAATTTCTGACGCAATACCGATTTCAGCCAATACGGTGAACCACTGGCGGGACGGTGATCTATCTGAGGATAAATCACATGAGCCGGCATAATGGCATCCAGCAAATTACGTTGGATGAAATCGCGAAAAATCACCATATCATGACAATTAATAGCATCCATTGAACGATTATCCCTCGGTGTTTCTTTATGGGAATCGGCCGTCACGGCTCCATGTCCCGGAAAGTGTTTTCCCGTCGACTTCATTCCCGCAGAATGCATACCCTTAATAAATTTTTCTGCCATAATCATGGCAGGTTCAGGCTCTTCGTGGAATGATCGCTCACCAATTGCTGTGCATTTATGACCCAAATCCAAAACGGGCGCAAAACTGATATCAATGTCCATCGCAATCATTTCTGAGGCCATCAACCAGCCAGACTCTTCTGCCAGATGTGCTCCCAGAAGTGTGTCATTCATACAAGCAAAAGATTGTGCGGCAGGTAAACGAGTAAAACCGTCATGAAAACGCTGGACTCTCCCTCCCTCCTGATCAACAGCAATCACCAGACGATGGCGGGAAGCCTCACGAATTTGGCGAACTAACTCACGTAATTGTTTTGTATCATGGAAGTTGCGGGTAAACAGAATTAAACCGCCCACTAATGGATGTTGCAGAATTTCGCGTTCTTCATTATCCAATTCATAGCCAACAACATCTAACATTACTGGACCCATAGCATTCCTCATTTCTCTTTATTGGTTGCCATCTGTAATTAATTATCGCGAATTTTCACCTGCGAGTTTACCGCCTTAAACTTATTACGCCAGTTTAAAAGCATTGCGCAAAGGATGCGCCAGTAATAAAAATTGCGGCTCTTTTGTTTGCTGCCAGCGCACTTCATACCATATCAGCATCATATAGCTGACCCACGGTTTCCATCGCTTAATCTGCTGTTGCAATCGTCGGATATCTGAGTATCCCGATGTCCGGATACAATAATAATCTAAAAATGCCTGCTGCTGTATCTCATCCCATTGGTTTCCCTCAAATAGTACAGCCAATGAGAAGCCAATATCGACATCAGCAGCATATTCCCAATCAATCAATTTTAGCCCTTCTTCGGTCATCAACAAATTATCGGGGTGAATGTCCATGTGAGCAGGGGCTATTTTTAAAGCGGTAGGCATTCTGGTTGCCATAAAAAATTTATGCAGGCGTAACCAGCGAGGAGACAACCGACGGCGATCAATTTGCTGCCATTGGGATGCAAATTGCTGCTTAAGCTTAAGGGGATATCCTAATTGAGGCTGATTATGAAGAATGGTAATTATCTGAGCCAGAGATTGCTGTAACACAGACGAGTTGAATGTATCAGGATCTATTTTTGTTCCCCTGAACCACTCTAATAATAACCAGCCGTCACTCATCACCATTACTTTAGGAGAAATACCCGTCAGAGATAGTCGACGTAAGATCCTGTTTTCCCGCTGGCGATCAACGCCCAGTGTTTCACTATATGATGTTTGCGCGCGCCCGACCATCTGACGCACCCCATCCGTGATATAGTAACTTCCCTGCGTCAAACCCGTTAATGGCCTAACCTCCCACGACTCCGCAGGAATGTCAGGCCATCGCTGACGCAGTATTATCAATAAAGAGCTATCGTTAGTGAACGTCACCACGACCAGACCAGAGTATTTCACCTGTTTTGACGAGCATCAGCTGCATCTCTATATCACGCTGACCTTTATTGTCAGAAACTGCGGAATAGAGAACATAATCAGCGTTCAAGTAACGCGCCAGCCCAATGGATTTACTGCGCAATCCCAGACTATCTTCCGATGACAGCCCCAGAGCCTGGCGAGCTACGTGGATCTGAGACTTCGGAACAACCTGAAAGACCTGTTTGTTACTGACTTCATCAGTGATTGCATCTGTAGCTTTCAAAGTTCGCAAAGAGCCACTAGTGTTATTTTTGACGGAATCAACAAGCAATAACTTTCCTTCTTCCACACCATTGGCCTTAATCATCTGTTCAACCAATGGCTGAACGATATTATGCCAATTAATAGACTGGATCTTGGGAGGTTGAGGAACTTTTTCCGACGGCTCTGCTGGTGGCTCTGGTTTTTCCTTTGGTTCCACTGGTGTAACAGGAGCAGGCTGTTGCGGTTCTTCTACCAATACACAACTCGCCAGCAGCATTGCTGATAATACAACAAAGAGAATTCTTTTCATTAATCTACTCCAGTTACATCGCTGCCTTATATTGACACTCGTGAATGAGGGTCTGTTGCTAAATCTATTATTAATATTGGGCCAACAGCGGGCCCAATGGACGTCCACCCACCAAATGCATATGAATATGAAAAACTTCCTGTCCTGAGTGACGATTGCAGTTCATAATCAGGCGATAGCCATCTTCTGCAATACCTTCTTCTTTTGCAATTTTAGCCGCAACTGTAAATAAACGACCCAGTGCAAGTTCATGATCCGCAGTAACATCGTTAATCGTCGGGATCAGCACATTAGGTATAATCAGAATGTGGTTTGGCGCCTGAGGAGAGATATCTCTGAATGCTGTTACTAAATCATCCTGATAAATAATATCAGCAGGAATTTCACGACGAATAATTTTACTAAAAATAGTTTCTTCTGCCATTTTAATTCTCCTTTTTATCATCTAGTTTTATTTAATATCAACATGAAATAGTTCACAGAAGTTTCTTGTGGTTACTTCTGCTAACTCATCAATACTAATGCCTTTCAAGACAGCCATATATTCAGCAACATCACGTACATACGCTGGTTGATTTTGTTTGCCACGGTGAGGAACCGGTGCCAGATAAGGTGAGTCAGTTTCTACCAGAATTCGGTCAAGTGGCACAAATCTTGCCGCTTCACGGATCTGTTCTGCATTACGGAAGGTAACGATGCCAGAAAAAGAGATATAAAAACCCAAATCCAGTAAAGCTCTTGCCGTATCTTTATCTTCAGTAAAACAGTGCAGAACGCCACCACATTCTTGTACTTTTTCTTCCCGCAAGACCATCAGTGTATCGTCCCTTGCATCACGGGTATGTACAATCACTGGCTTATTCAGTTCACGACCTATGCGGATATGTTCACGAAATGACGTTCTCTGGAGTTCAGCATTTTCTTTCTGATAATAATAATCCAGACCTGTTTCACCCATAGCGATCACATCTTCATCCGCAGCCAGTCGGGCAAGCTCGTTGAAATCGTAACCTTCATCCAAGTTCAATGGATGAATACCACAGGAATATGCTACGTTTTCTCGTTTACCAATCAGGTTTTTCATTTGTTGGAAGCCAGGCAATGTCGTCGCCACTGCCAACATATACTTCACATCCCGTTCAGCAGCTTTCGCCACCACATCATCTACACTTTTGTGCAGGGTTTCATAATCAAGGCAATCAAGATGGCAATGAGAATCAACTAAAAACATAATGTGCTCGTGTCTAAATAAGTTACTGGGCGGGACAAAGTTGTTTTTCCCAATTGAGTAATTGTTCTGTCAGCAACAATTCCCGATTGATACCCACTACAGATAATAATTGATGACGACAATGTACCCAATCATCAACGATATTTAATAATATTTTCACATTTTGGGCGAAAGCAAGATGATGGATCAAAGTTTGCTGATCTTGGTTAACACAGTAATTTTGCGCCTTCTGCCGCCATTTCACCGCATCGGATAACAAACTGATCAGCCAATGCAACGATTCCTGTACATCATCGCGATTCAACAATGGTAAAAGTGACAGGGTATCACATTTATTCAATGCCTGTTCAATTGCCTGACAAAGCGCATTTCTCTGCTGCCATTTTTCAGTCTGAAGTAACTGTTTGGCTGCCAGTGGTGCTCCCTGAGAAAGTTTTAATGCTGTTTGTATATCCAATGCAGATATAGCGGGAAATTGGTTTTGTAGCCAGTAAAGGCCTACGGCGATTTCAGGGGCAGAGAGAAAATAGTAAAAACAGCGACTACGCAATGTTGCCAGCAAATTTTCTGGATTCAGGCATCGCAACAGAAAGTAAGTATTTTGGGGTGGCTCTTCTAATGTTTTCAGCAAAGCATTGGATGCTGCATCCGTCAGGGATTCCGTTGATGGCAACCAGACAATTTTGGCGCCTCCTTGCTGAGAATGTTCGTAGAGCTTTTCGTTGAGCTGGCGTACTGCATCCACACCAATCGTGTTTTTTCCTTTTTCAGGGACAAGAACATGCCAGTCAGAGTGGGTTTCTGCCAACATCAGGTGGCAGCCATGGCATTTTCCACAGCTTTTCATGCCCTGTTTGTCCTGACACATTAACCAGCGACTCAATCCATACACTAATGCATCTGCTCCAGTTCCTTCATGTGCATGAAGCAAAATAGCATGATGTCCACGCCCCTGTTGATGAGATTCAACTAACTGGCGATACGCATGATTAAGCCACGGGTACCAACTCATGCCTGTGTTTCCTGTTGTTGCAGCCACTGTAATAAAGTATGGCGAATATCATCCTGTACTTTTTCCAATGATTGAGTTGCATCCACTTTTCTGATGCTGTCATCTTTCTCGACTAACTCAAGATATCTTTCACGGGTACGATGGAAAAAGTCCGACGATTCTTTTTCAATACGATCCAATTCACCACGCTCACGAGCACGTTGTAAACCTACTTCTGGAGGTAAATCAAGATAAATAGTCAAGTCCGGGCAAAAATCACCCAATGCAGCTTCACGCAATGAAGCCATCAGATTTTGATCAATACCACGGCCGCCGCCCTGATACGCCTGAGAAGAAAGGTCATGGCGATCGCCGACTACCCAAGTTCCTTTCAACAATGCCGGTTTGATGATATTTTCGACTAATTGAACTCTGGCAGCATATATCATCAATACTTCTGCCTTATCTGTCAGGGATTCACCTTCAACACCCTGTTTGATCAGCTGGCGCAATTTTTCTGCTAATGGCGTTCCACCCGGTTCACGGGTAAAAATCAGGTCAGAGATTCCATATTGCTGCAATGTTTTAACCACCGTTTGGATTGCAGTCGTTTTTCCTGCGCCTTCAAGTCCTTCAATTACAATAAATTTGCTATTCATTTATCCTGCTTTAACCTCTGACGATAAATATTTACCGCCTTATTATGTGCTACCAAATTAGTGGTGAACGTATGGCCACCATCGCCATTCGCAACAAAATATAAGTATTCTGTGACTGCTGGATGCGCGGCTGCCTTAATAGAAGCCAATCCTGGCATCGCAATAGGTGTTGGCGGTAATCCTTCAACCATATAGGTATTGTACGGTGTAAACATGGTGAGATTACTGCGAAAAATCGTACCCGTATATTTATCTCCCAGTCCGTAAATCACTGTCGGATCAGTTTGCAATCGCATCTTTAAACGTAGACGGTTCACAAATACAGAGGCAACTTTAGTACGTTCAGATTCAATTGCAGTCTCTTTTTCAATAATGGACGCCATGATCAGCATTTCATGGGCATTCTTGTACGGCAGATTTTTCTCGCGGCTTTCCCACTCCTGATCGAGTATCGTTTTCATTTTGTTATGGGCTCGCTTGAGTAATTCGATATCACTCGTACCAGCCGTATACAAATAAGTATCAGGATAAAACCAACCTTCCAGCGATTCACCCGCTTGCATACCCAAAGCATCGATGAGTTCTTGTGGTGTTTTATTCTCTGTTTCATGCTTTAGGTATGGTGCACTCTGCAATATTTTTGCCCAATCTAAAAGGCGACTGCCTTCAATAAAACGGATAGAAAATTGCGCCTCTTTGCCGCTGGCAAATAGTTGCAAGACAGTTTTTAAGGCCATACCTGATTTCAGGCGATACGTTCCGGCCTTAAATTTTGCCAACTCCGGCTTAAATCGAAATAACCACGGCAATAATTGATTATTCTCAATCAGTTTATGCTGAATCAGTAAAGTTTCTAAGCCTGTACGCCCCGTTCCTGCCGGTACAGTAAAGATGAGTTCTTGATTAAGGTTAATTTCCTGATCAGCAAAATTTTCTATTTTTTTCTCAAAAGAGAAAAACACTATCGCTGCAACCACAATAATCAATACAGGCAGAATGAAAATGCATTTTTTTAGTTTCATTCGGTAATCACTTTTATTGAGACTTTTATTGAGACCTTTATTGAGACTTTGACTGATACTTCAATGATGAGTACTCAGTAGCTAAGATCTTAAACATTCGATTACTAAACATTCAATCATTAAACATCAGAGCGTTAAACATTTGGGTAATAAATACTCATGTAATTCTCTTGATTGATATTCCCATACTGGTTGATTTTTATGTGCTTGAATTTGATTTACGGGGATCACTGGCATCAGGGAATTACAAATGAGTACTTCATCCGCATGAGCTAATGCTTCAGGATAACGCATAATACATGACAGGTTATAATCACTTTCCGCCAATAATTCGATTATTTTCTGCCGCATAATCCCTTCTACACCACACTGACTGAGATCAGGAGTATAAACATTTTTTCCTTTTCGCCAGAATATATTGGAAGCACAACACTCAACTAATAAACCATCACTATCGAGAACCAGTGCGTCATCCACTTTGGATTGTTCAATGAATCTTTTGATCAATACCTGTTCCAAACGATTCAGATGCTTGATACCTGCCAAATGAGGGTTAATTCCCATAGAAATGGGGCTAAGTTCTAATGAAACACCTTTTTGACGCTGGGTAATATACTGTTCAGGATATGAACTCAAGGAGAGGAGCTGAGTGGTCTGAACAGTGCCATCAATACTATAACCACGTCCCCCCGCACCTCTGGAAAGAATAACTTTCAAAACACCTGATTCACACCCTTCTACCACTTGTTTGATATGGTGCTCAAGACAAGACCAATCCAATTCTGGCATAAACAGTTTTTCGACGCCTTTTTGCAGACGTTTTATATGCAAAGGCAGCAAAGCTGGCTGCCCTCGCTCTATTCTTATTGTGGTAAAACAACCATCTCCAAATTGTACTGCGCGATCATTCACAGGTAAGAGGTCGCACTGATTACCATTAATCCAATACGTCATTTTGATTTCTTATCTTCAATAAAAAGGCGTAATAACTTTAGTTACTAAGGGGGAGGTATAATAGTATAGGAGCGTTAGCAGTGCAAAAGACCGTTAAAATTCAATTGTCAAAAACAGCTATAAAAAAGCCCCAACATCCGTTGAGGCTTTTTATAAACACAGCGCGTTTTTAGATCTTACGGAAAATCAATGACCCATTAGTGCCACCGAAACCGAAAGAATTACACAATGCGTATTCCATCCCTTCTACTTTACGTGCTTCACCTGGTACTAAATCCAAGTGGCAATTCTCATCCTGATTTTCCAAGTTAATGGTTGGAGGAACAATTTGATCACGCAGCGAAAGAATTGTGAAAATGGATTCAACAGCGCCAGCAGCACCCAACAGGTGACCAGTCATCGATTTGGTTGAACTCACCAATACTTTAGTGCCTTCACCAAAAACAGACTCAACTGCACGGGCTTCTGCAAGATCACCAACAAATGTTGAAGTACCATGAGCATTAATGTAACCCACCTGCTCTGGCGAAATAGCCGCATCTTTCAGGGCATTTTCCATCGCTAAAGCCGCACCTGCGCCATCTTCAGGAGGTGATGTCATATGATAAGCATCGCTGCTCATACCAAAGCCAACAACTTCAGCATAGATTTTTGCACCACGCTTTTTAGCGTGTTCATATTCTTCAAGAACAACAACACCTGCACCATCGCCAAGAACAAAACCATCACGATCTTTATCCCAAGGACGGCTTGCAGCCTGAGGATCGTCGTTACGAGTCGATAATGCACGAGCCGCGCCAAATCCGGCAACACCAAATTCTGTGCTCGCTTTCTCGGCACCGCCTGCCAGCATAATATCAGCATCATTATAAGCAATGATACGAGCCGCATGGCCGATATTATGTACGCCAGACGTACATGCAGTTGCAATGGAGATGCTAGGACCACGCAGACCATAAAGGATGCTTAAATGACCTGCCACCATATTGATAATGGTCGACGGTACAAAAAACGGGCTGACCTTACGAGGCCCCGCCGCAAGCAATGTATTATGATTGTCTTCAATCAGACCTAAACCGCCAATACCAGAACCAACAGCAGCACCAAAGCGGCTAGCATTGGCTTCTGTTACTTCGATTCCTGCATCTTCAATGGCTTGTACGCCTGCAGCAATACCATACTGAATGAAGAGATCCATTTTCCGCGCTTCTTTGCGTGAAATATTGAAATCTTCATGATTAAAATTTTTCACCACACCAGCAAACTTAGTTGCATGGTTAGAGGCGTCAAAATGTTCGATAAGGCTGATACCACTCTGTCCGGCGCAAACAGCATTCCAAGAAGATTCTACTGTATTGCCGACAGGAGATAACATGCCTAGTCCGGTCACGACTACTCGACGCTTAGACACGGTTATCCTCCAGGGAGGGAAAAAATTTAGGACAAAAAACATAGGCGGTCGAATGACCGCCTAGGTATGTGTGCTTATTTACCTGCGTTTTCAACGTAGTCAATAGCAGCCTGAACTGTAGTGATTTTTTCAGCTTCTTCGTCTGGGATCTCGATATCGAACTCTTCTTCCAGAGCCATTACCAGTTCAACTGTGTCAAGAGAATCAGCGCCCAAGTCATCAACAAATGAAGCTGAGTTTACAACTTCTTCCTCTTTAACACCCAGTTGTTCAACGATGATTTTCTTAACGCGTTCGTCGATAGTGCTCATACTATTAAATTTCCTATCAAAACTCGCTTTCGCGATGGTTTTCGTAGTTTATAAAATACAGGAAAAGATGCAACCAAATCCCGGCTGGTCGAACCACATCTTGCTTCTTTTGTACAAAAAATACATCAAAAACAGGGGGTTCGCTCATTTTTTAGATCATGTACATGCCACCATTGACATGCAATGTTTCACCCGTGATGTAAGCGGCCTCATCCGAAGCAAGAAACGCTACAGCACTGGCAATTTCTTTTGCATCACCAAGACGATTGGCAGGAATTCCAGCTGAAATACTTGCGCGTTGTTCGTCTGTCAACGCCTTGGTCATATCTGTTTCGATAAAACCAGGTGCAACAACGTTGACGGTGATGCCACGAGAAGCGATTTCACGAGCCAATGATTTACTAAACCCAATGACTCCTGCTTTCGCTGCCGTGTAATTCGCCTGCCCTGCATTTCCCATCGTTCCGACAACAGATCCAATGGAAATAATACGTCCATAACGTTTTTTCATCATAGAGCGCATTACTGCTTTTGACAGACGAAAAATCGAAGAAAGATTAGTGTCAATAATGTCTTGCCACTCATCATCTTTCATGCGCATCAACAAGTTATCACGAGTGATGCCCGCATTATTAACTAAAATGTCTATTTCACCAAATTCAGCACGAATATTCGATAGTGCATTTTCAATGGATTCTGAATCTGTGACATTCAGTACAAAACCTTTGCCTTTATCACCAAGATAGGCAGTAATTGCTTCTGCGCCTTTTTCACTGGTTGCAGTGCCAACAACACATGCCCCACGTTCAACCAATAATTCAGCAATAGCGCGACCTATACCACGGCTAGCGCCTGTGACCAGTGCAATTTTTCCATCAAAGCTCATGTTTTCCTCAGCCTTTCTTAGTCTTTGCTCAGAGCAACTGTGAGTGATGATACGTCATTTACTGCTACAGCACTTAAAGTATCAACAATTCGTTTAGTTAACCCAGTTAATACCTTACCCGGCCCAATTTCCAACAGTTGTTCAATACCCTGCCCAGCGATATATTCAACTGATTCTGTCCAGCGTACAGGATTATGTAACTGGCGGACAAGTGCATCACGAATAGCGTCAGCAGAATTTTCTATTTTTACATCGACGTTATTGACGACTGGAAATTGTGGCTGGTTAAACACAACTTCTTGCAACACAGCAGACAGTTTTTCGGCTGCGGGTTTCATGAGTGCACAATGTGAAGGCACACTGACAGCCAAAGGCAAAGCGCGTTTTGCTCCGGCCGCTTTACATGCCGCACCTGCACGTTCTACAGCGTCTTTATCACCAGCGATCACAACCTGTCCCGGTGAATTAAAGTTTACCGGTGATACAATTTGACCCTGTGCGGATTCTTCACATGCCTTTGCAATGGACTCATTATCCAAACCGATAATTGCGTACATCGCTCCTTGCCCTTCTGATACAGCTTCCTGCATCAGTTTTCCACGTAATTCGACGAGTTGAATCGCCTGCTGGAATTCAAGCACACCAGCACAAACCAGCGCAGAGTATTCTCCAAGACTATGGCCCGCCATCATGGAAGGTGCTTTACCGCCCTTCTCCTGCCACACTCGCCAAATAGCCACTGAAGCTGCCAGCAACGCAGGTTGGGTTTTCCACGTTTTGTTCAGTTCTTCTGTAGAACCTTGCTGAACCAAAGCCCATAAATCATATCCCAAAACCGCAGAAGCCTCTGCGAAAGTCTGCTCAACAAGCGGAAACTCTGAGGCTAAATCCGCCAACATACCCAGGGATTGAGAACCTTGACCGGGAAACACCATTGCAAAATCAGACATGTTTATTTTCCTGTTAAATTAAAAACGTACTAGCGCTGAGCCCCAGGTAAAGCCACCGCCGAATGCTTCTAGTAAGATAAGTTGACCGCGTTGGATTCTTCCATCACGTACAGCCTCATCAAACGCTGTCGGAACAGATGCTGCCGAGGTATTGCCATGACGATCCAGCGTCACGACAACTTTATCCATTGTCATATTCAATTTCTTGGCAGTCGCTGAAATGATACGCAAATTTGCCTGATGAGGTACCAGCCAATCAAGCTGGGAGTGAGCCAAATTATTGGCTGCCAACGTTTCCTCAACGATATTCGACAACTCGCGGACGGCAACTTTAAATACTTCATTGCCAGCCATCGTAACATATTCAGGTGTGTCGAGATTCACCCGGCTTTGGTGAGGTAATGACAGTAAATCACCATAACGCCCATCAGCATGAAGATGGGTAGATAATATGCCGGGCTCCTCTGAAGCCCCCACTACCATTGCTCCTGCCCCATCACCAAAGAGGATAATTGTACTGCGATCTTCAGGATCTACAACTCTTGAAATAATGTCAGAGCCAATCACTAATGCATGCTTAGCTTCGCCAGTTTTAATAAATTTATCTGCGATGCTCAATGCATAAGTAAAGCCAGCACACGCTGCTGCAACATCAAAAGCCGCAACGCCCGGAATTCCCAAAAATTGCTGGATCTGACAGGCCGCACTTGGGAATGCGTGAGTCGAGCTGGTTGTTGCAACAACAATTAAATCAATTTGTGTTTTATCGATACCAGCCATTTCAATGGCTTTCTCAGCCGCCTTGAAACCCAAGACTGCAACGTTTTCACCTTCACCTGCAATACGGCGTTCACGGATGCCTGTACGAGTTACAATCCATTCGTCAGACGTCTCCACCATTTTTTCCAAATCTGCGTTAGTACGCACCTGCGCAGGCAAATAACTGCCCGTACCTAAGATTTTTGTATACATTTATGTCTATTCACTCTTGGGTAATACTGCATCCAACCGGGCAGCAATTCTGTCAGGAACTTGCTTCTCTACAGCCTGAACAGCTTGATCAATAGCAGCCTTAAACGCTTGCTCATTGGCAGCTCCGTGACTTTTGATAACGATACCACGCAACCCTAATAAAGTTGCTCCGTTATACTGATCAGGGTTTAAATGGCTAAACCGCTTTGTTACATGCTTCAGTAACCATTTTTTGAAAATTTTCATCAACCAAGATGATTTTTTTTGCTGACCTTTTACCAGAGATAAGATCACTCTGATCGAACCTTCCATCGTCTTCAGCGTAACATTACCTGCGAAGCCGTCACACACGAGTACGTCTGCCTTCCCCGTCAGTAGCTCATTCCCTTCCACATAGCCTATATAATTAATGGCTGTAGTATTGCGTAAGGTCATAGCGGCTTCGCGGATATTATCCAGCCCTTTAGATTCTTCTTCCCCGATATTGAGTAGTGCGACATTCGGATGACTCACGCCAACAACACACTCTGCCATTACGGCGCCCATAATCGCAAACTGAACTAACATACTGCTATTACAATTAATGTTAGCGCCTAAATCCAATACAACAGTCTTCCGCTGTTTTAGATTAGGTATCACTGTCATCAGAGCAGGCCGTTCAATTCCTTCTATGGATTTCAACATCAGTTTAGCCATCCCCATCAAAACCCCTGTGTTTCCCGCACTCACACAGGCTTGCGCTTCACCTGATTTAACCAAATTTAGTGCAATACGCATTGAAGTGCCATGACTGGAACGAATAGCCTGAGATGGCTTTACGTCGTTAGAAACGACATATTCCGCAGGGATAATTTGCAAACGGCTGAGCAGCTCAGCATTTTTATTTGCAAGCAAAGGAGAGATGGTTTCGGGGTTGCCGACCAACAATAATTTTAGTTGCGGATTAGATACCAGTGCCTGCAATGCAGCAGGCACCGTGACGCGAGGACCAAAGTCCCCGCCCATAGCATCTAACGCTAAGGTTAGATTAGTCAAGATATCAACTTGCTAATGATTAGCAAAATTACTTGTTGATTACCTTGCGGCCACGGTAATAGCCATCAGCAGTCACATGGTGACGCAGGTGAGTTTCACCAGAAGTTTTGTCTACAGATACATGTGTTGCAGTCAGTGCGTCATGAGAACGACGCATACCACGTTTAGAACGAGTTGGTTTATTCTGTTGTACGGCCATTGACCTTACTCCTTAAGTACTTTTCTTTAAACTGGCTAATACGGCAAATGGGTTTGGTTTTTCTGCTTCAAGAGGCAGTACACCAAACACCATGTCCGCGTCGGACGCTTTACAGTGTCCAGAATCATGTACCGGAACTACCGGCAGAGATAGAATTATTTCATCTTCAATCATTGCCAGCAAATCTATTTCGCCAAATTCATTAACGTAAATTGGCTCATACTCTTCCGGTAATGCCTCAGCCCGCTCATCATTGGTGACCGGACTAAAACAATACGTTGTGTGAACATGGTGACTGAAATGACTGCCACAACGCTGACAGGCAAGTGTAACATCCACATCGGAATGCCCTTTTACAACTGCCAGACGCTGATTATCAATTTCAAATGATAGTGAGCTATCAACATCACCATCCACACTGACCACTGATTCTGCAATACGAGAAACTTGCTCAGCGGAATAACTACCTTGGTAGTCTAATCTTTTCTGAGCTGTTCGAAGTGCATCGATGGTCAGGGGTAATTTTACCTTCTGCATAAGGCGCGCATATTATCTTTGTAATGGGATATAGTCAAAGAAAAAGGCCATACATCTGCACCTTTCCGCCAAAAATTCGCTTATTAAGCGGCGTATAGTTTAAAATGTCTGCGAATATTTCTCTACGTATTTTATGGAAAAATGATGCTTCCGATTGTTTTATCGTCAACTTCTGTATATCGTCGCCAATTATTGGAAAAAATGGGGTTATCTTTTACCTGTGCATCCCCCGATATTGACGAAAGCCCACAGGAGAATGAAAGCCCAGAACAATTAGTCATGCGATTATCATGTGCAAAAGCTACCGCATTACAACGGGATTACTCCAATCATCTAATTATAGGTTCAGATCAGGTTTGTGTTTTAGATAACAAAATTACAGGCAAACCACATAATTTTGAGAACGCTTTCGCACAACTTAAAAAATCCAGTGGCAAGTGTGTCACTTTTTATACCGGCATTACACTGTTCAATAGTAAAACAGGGGACACAGATATTCGTTGTGAACTATTTTATGTCTATTTCAGAGATCTTACCGAAACAGAAATTATCAATTACTTAAACAAAGAAAAGCCTTTCAATTGCGCAGGTAGTTTTAAAAGTGAAGGATTGGGAATCACATTATTTGAAAAACTTGATGGCAGAGACCCCAACACACTAATCGGTTTACCGTTAATTACTCTGACAAAAATGCTTATCCGTCAGGGGGTAAACCCACTGACGGTATATTCTCAGTGATTATTTTGTCTCAGTATTTTTAAACACTGCCGTAACCGATCATCCATTGGTGCTTCAAAACGCAAAGTTTCTCCTGTGGATGGATGGGTAAATTTCAATGAGCTGGCATGCAGGAATAGCCTGTTAAGGCCTGTTCCTGCAAGCTGTGCATCGAAGTTTCTATCACCGTATCGATTATCAAAGGCAATAGGATGACCGGCATGTAAAGTATGTACGCGAATCTGGTGAGTTCGTCCCGTTACTGGGCTAGCCCGCACCAATGTAGCAAACTCATACCTCTCTTCAACTTTGAAGCGCGTCTCAGACGGTTTGCCTTCACTGCTGACTTTAACCACCCTCTCCCCGCTTTGCAGGATATTTTTCAATAAGGGAGCTTCAACCACTTTACAATGGGATTGCCATTGCCCACGCACTAACGCCAGATAATCTTTCTGCATCTGCTTCAAACGTAGCTGCTCATGTAAAGTACGTAATGCAGAACGCTTTTTCGCAATCAGCAAAATGCCCGACGTATCGCGATCAAGACGATGCACCAATTCAAGAAAACGTGCTTCAGGGCGCAGCGCACGGAGTCCTTCGATCACGCCGAAACTCAGTCCGCTACCACCATGTACTGCCGTTCCCGATGGTTTATTAATGACCAGAATATGGTCATCTTCGTATACAATACATTCCGCCAGAGCCGCCACCTTGCCCAGTTTTGCAGAAACAGGGGCTTCCTGCTTTTCTGCTACCCTGACCGGTGGGATCCTGATGGTATCTCCTGCTGTCAATTTATATTCAGGCTTGACTCTACCCTTGTTAACTCGAACTTCACCTTTGCGCAAGATCCGATAGATCATGCTCTTCGGTACACCTTTTAAACGAGCCAGCAAAAAATTATCAATTCGCTGGCCGGCCTCATCGTCATCAATAGTGACAAACTGTACAATTTGATTATTTGTTTTCATGGCCGAGATTCTAATTATCCAACAAACAGAGCGCTACTCATTTTTAAATATGTCTACATAACAATCATGCTTTCTTACTTCATTGTTTCAAACGCCTCAGGATAAAGACTAAAGATTAACAACTTATCACTATTTCCTGATAAAAAACCGCCAAAGCGGTAAAGTCACCTTGCTATCACCCCAATAGCAATGGAATAATGCTTTCTGGCCACAGTTTACTAAACTATGAATGGCAAGATTGAAATTGTTTGTTATCTGTTTGATTGAACAAAAACGCAGCAATGGCGTAAGACGTAATGTTTAATCAAACAATTTATGGGCTGTAAGTTGCAGTTTACTGGATTGAGGGAAATCTGTACTGATTTATTACAGTATCCCAATAAAGAGTGCTGTATTTAAATGAAATTCAGACTCGCCGACACAAATAGGCGCCTCTATACAAACGATAGCCGTGAGGCTGGCGGTTTTGTAAAAGACACGAGGCCATCGGTAACCAGTAGCTCGTCTCTTTTTTACTTGCAGCTCTATACTAATGTAAAAAATAATGAGTAAGTTAGAATGAAAAGAATGTTAATCAACGCAACTCAACAGGAAGAGTTGCGTGTTGCCCTTGTCGATGGGCAAAAACTTTATGATTTGGATATTGAAAGTCCAGGACACGAGCAGAAAAAGGCGAATATATATAAAGGTAAAATTACTCGAATTGAACCTAGCCTGGAAGCTGCTTTTGTTGATTATGGCGCTGAACGACATGGTTTCCTGCCTATTAAAGAAATTGCTCGCGAATATTTCCCAAGTAATTATCACTCTCATGGCCGTCCGAACATAAAGGATATCCTAAAGGAAGGCCAGGAAGTCATTGTTCAAGTTGATAAAGAAGAACGAGGCAATAAAGGTGCCGCCTTAACAACATTTATCAGTCTGGCTGGCAGCTATTTGGTTCTGATGCCAAACAACCCGAGAGCAGGTGGGATTTCCCGCCGGATCGAAGGCGATGATCGCATTGAATTAAAAGAAGCACTTTCTTCTCTTGACGTCCCGGAAGGGATGGGCCTTATCGTCCGTACAGCCGGTGTAGGCAAATCAGCAGAAGCCTTACAGGGTGATTTAAATTTTCGCTTGAAACATTGGGAAGCAATCAGGAAAGCCGCTGATAGCCACCCTGCCCCATTTCTGATCCATCAGGAAAGCAATGTTATAGTACGGGCTTTCCGTGATTACCTGCGCCCAGATATTGGGGAGATCTTGATTGATAACCCCAAAATCCTTGATTTAGCGCGTCAGCACATTACCGCTCTGGGGCGTCCTGATTTTGCCAGTAAAATCAAACTGTATAGCGGTGAAGTTCCACTATTCAGCCATTATCAGATAGAATCGCAGATTGAATCAGCATTCCAACGTGAAGTTCGGCTGCCTTCCGGTGGCTCAGTAGTTATTGATACGACCGAAGCCCTGACCTCAATCGATATCAACTCATCCCGTTCAACCCGTGGTGTGGATATCGAAGAAACAGCCTTTAATACTAACTTGGAAGCTGCCGACGAAATTGCGCGTCAATTGCGTCTGCGTGACCTCGGTGGTCTTATTGTCATCGATTTCATTGACATGACACCTGTACGTCACCAGCGTGAAGTTGAGAACCGACTGCGTGATGCCGTACGTCAGGATCGTGCCCGTATTCAGATCGGCCGCATCTCCCGCTTTGGTTTACTGGAGATGTCTCGTCAGCGTTTAAGTCCGTCACTGGGCGAATCCAGCCATCACGTTTGTCCTCGCTGTAGCGGCACCGGAACTATTCGTGATAATGAATCACTTTCCTTGTCAATTCTGCGTCTAATCGAAGAAGAAGCGCTGAAAGAAAATACACATCAGGTTCATGCTATTGTTCCTGTACAAATTGCGTCCTACTTGTTGAATGAAAAACGTAGGGCTGTCAGTGCGATAGAACATCGCCAAGGTGGTGTGGGTGTTGTTATCGTTCCGAACGATCAAATGCAAACCCCGCATTTCTCTGTACTGCGTGTGCGTAAAGGCGAAGAAATTTCTGCTTTGAGCTATTTGCTTCCACAATTACATGAAGCGGAAATGGCAAATACTCAGGATGATGTACAGCATGAACGCAAACGCCCGGAACAGCCTGCTATTTCAACGTTTGATCTGCCAGCAGAGACACCCGCGCCTGTAGCAGCAAAAGCAAAAGAGAAAAAAGCCGCCACAATCAACAGGCAGCAGCAAACAGAGAAACCTGGATTATTCAGTCGTTTCTTCAGTGCCCTGAAAAAGATGTTCAGTGGTGAAGAAGAAACACAGACTCAAGAAAAAGATAAAAAACCTTCTGGTAATGATAATCGCCGCTCCTCAGAACGTCGTAATCCTCGCCGTCAGAATCAACGTCGCGAACGTAACGAGAATGAGACCCGTAACAATCGTGAGCGCGATGAACAACGCAAAGGCCGCAATGTACAACAGAAACCTAATGTTCAAGATGACAACATTGCTATAGACAATAATGAAGCTCGCGAAACACAGCAACAACAACGCCGTGAACAACGAGCAGAGCGTCAACGTCGCCGTCAGGAAGAAAAGCGTCAGCAACAGCTGGAAGCTAAAGCTCAGCAAACGATAGTCAGACCTGATGTTGTAGAGGAAGAGGCTGAAGAGCGTCAACCTGTCATGCCTCGTCGCCAGCGCCGTCAGCTTGAGCAGAAAGTACGTATTACTGATGAAGTTAAGAAAGACGCTATCATTACCGCCTTACCAGCAGTGATGCCTGAAGCCACACCGCCGAAAGCCGTGGAAGAGAAGAAAGCGCCTGTATCTGTACCTGCCATTATTGATACGAATGTTGAAGCGGCTAACCAATCGGTAACGCCACAAGACACAATCGCACAGAACGCAGCATCACAGAACTCTGCTTCACAAAACATTACGTCACAAAGCAATGAGCAACAAGATAACATAATGCCACGTCGTTCCCGCCGTTCTCCACGCCATTTGCGTGTCAGTGGTCAACGTCGCCGCCGTTATCGTGATGAGCGTAACCTGACTCAATCCCCTGTTCCATTAACAATGGCTGTGGTATCACCAGAACTGGCATCAGGCAAGGTTTGGGTTCGTTATCCTGTTGCACCTGTGACAACTGCTGAACTTGAAGTCTCTAATACCGTTGAAGAAATAGTGACAGAAACGGTACCTGTACAACAAGAAAACGTGATTCTGATACCTGTCAGCACTGAATCTGCTCCAACCTCAACAGAAGAAGTTACTGAGGTTGCTGAACTGCAAGATACCGTTGCTCATGATAGCGCCAAATCTGCCGATATCTCTTCTATCACCACACATGTGAAAGTAGAGCCTGAAACTGTTAAAACTGCCATCAATCATGATGAAAAACATCAGACAGAAGTTTTTGGCAGTACAGTACAGTATGATGCTGTATCACATGATTCTGAAGAAACCCGTCACACGGCAGAACCTATCATTGTGGCGTCTATTGTTGAACAGGAACATCATGAAGAACAACCAACTGTCGCAACGGAAACTTGCGCTAAGGCAGAGGAAGTTAAAACGGAAGAGACAAAAGTTGTTGAGTCTTCGATTGTCGTGGAAAAAAATCATCACGCTTATTCCCCAATGACGAAGGCACCAGCACCAGATATGATGGCACAACCAGTTATTATCACTGAATGGCAACGTCCTTCCTATCCATTCCAAGGAAAAGGTGGCGCAGGTGGGCACTCTGCAACAAACATTGCAACCTCTGCAATGTTTAAACCACAGTAATTCGAATAACTGAATGTGTAGTTTCTTGTAAGACTAGTTCTTGTGAAGCTATTCTTTATAAAACTAAAATGGCTCCTCTTGTTAGGAGCCATTTTTTTACCTTACACACTATAAAAACGTGCCAGCTTCATTTCTTTCAGTTAACGATTCCAATAAACTTAGATAGTTATCATTATCATTTAAGATGGAATTATTTTATGGAGAACACCCCGCCTATGAAACCTTGGCTAATTTTTGGTGCCGGAAAAGGCGTTGGACGCCATTTAGTGACTATTGCCCTGAAACAAAACCGCCCAGTCACCACATTAATTCGTAATCAACAACAAGCAGCGGAACTGAGTGCAATAGGCGTTAACGTGATACACGGTGATGCCTGTGACAAAAAAAGCATAGAAAAAGCGATTACACAGGCGGGAGAAAATCCTGTTGTTTTCTCAACTATTGGCGGAGGAAATTCAGATCATTATGGGAACATTGCAATCGTAGACGCAGTTGAGCAAGCTCAAATCTCACGCTTATTATTGGTAACATCCATCGGATGCGGAGAAAGTTGGAAGACATTATCACCAAGAGCCAAATCATTATTTGGTCAATCAGTCAGACATAAATCATTGGCAGAAAGCTACCTGCAAACCAGCACACTGGATTTTACAATTATTCGCCCCGGCGGTCTTACTGACCAATCAGGTACTGGACATTGTCAGCGTTATCAAAAAGAAATTCATGGTATGGTGAGCCGAAAAGACGTAGCAGAGCAATTGGTACAAATGGCCGAGGATACACAGACTTACTATCAGATTTATACCTTAGTTGATCCAGAATTAAAACCTCACTGGAGCTAAGTTACCAAAAAAAGACAACCACGCCCGACGGCGTGGTTAACTGTCAATAAAAATTTGAACAACCAAGATGTTATTTTATCCCGCCATCCATAGCCTTAAGTTTTTTAGATAATTCCCGGCGTTCCTTAGACAGCTCAGCATTTTTGATGATATATTCATCAACTCGCTCTTCATAATCGCTACGCATGTGCGCAATAATTCCTTGAATATCTTCAACTGACATTCCCGGTTTGATGTAATCGCTCAGGTTATCCAGTAATAATACGCGTTTTTGGTTATCCCGAACCTTTTTCTCGTTATCTACGATTTCACGCTGCAATTTGTTTTTACGACGAAATATACGCACAAACTCCAATACATTGTGGAATGTTGGTTTATTTGTGTTGTCCATTTTTTACACCTTTTTTAATCAGACTGATAATTTCTTATGATAACTACACAATACAGTTTCAAACCATGCATAGACAAGTCAGTTTCGACAATTTATTGATGTATACCCAATGGATTTCAAGTTACAGTGCGATGAGTACAGCTTCCAACAACAGTACAGACCTTACACACTTGGCTCTGCAACCCGGTAACTTAATTTCTCATAATTTCTCATAGAATTTTCTATCATCATGACCATCCACCTCATCAAAAGATTTACAAGTCAAGGCATAGAACATGTTCCATCATAAAACACAAAGTTGGTTTATTAAATCTTGCCGAAACATTCGGTAATATTCCCCATGTCGGTAAAATTATGGGAATTTCAATAGACGTGTTTTAACGCTACCCGAGTCTGTTGAAAACAGCAGAATCTATACCCAATAGCTCTAAAGCTACCTCATATCTGAGCTTAAGAACCGACTTATGGCAGAAAAGGGGGTTTTCCGCCATGGGTAATCATCCAATTAAGTTAAAGAATAAGTTAAAGAATAATCTAGAGAATGATAAAAAGTGCCAAATGCATTGAAAAAACCATTTCAGCAGAAGGTGACTGTCAGATCAAGCTTGAACCACCACAGATTTCACTAGCCTCTAGCTCATTTTCGAGTGGGCTGCGATGAGTTGAACATTGCATTAGATCGAGGAATATACATGTACGTCAAATATATCGGGGAAGATGACCCCCAGCACAATTTAGTTAAAAACAAGATTTATAAACTTACGGAGCAAAGTGACGGTAAATATCAAATTAATGGCGTTTTTGTACACTCTGACACAGTAATAGCTGCATACCCACATCCACACGCAACTTTAATTGAGGAATACGCAAAACTATCCATCGAACACGATGAACCATGGCGTTGGTTTCAATACCGTAAAAGCGCTTCTGAAGACTGGCAAAATTGCACCAAACATTTAAATTTTACTTACACATTGGAATTTAGGTTAAAACCTAATCCCAAAATTATTCGCATTGGTGAATGGGACGTTCCTGCGCCTGAAAGAAAACCGCCACTAAAAGGCACAAAATACTACGTGCCTGATCTGCTGGCTAAAGATCGTATTGATCCCCTTGTATGGGATAACAGCAATATAGATTTACGTTTACTAGATAGAGGTTTAGTTCACCTTAACTCAGATGCTGCTAACATCCATGCATATGCGCTACTTTCTCTCACCACATAACAACATCTAATTGAAGGGCACCCTGCCACTCTCTCATATCAAAAAGTACACCTTGGCTAAAACACTCGTCATCTGATTATGGCGAGTGTGCTTTTTAGGTGTAAAAGAAGAGCCTCTGTCCATATCTAATTATTCAGATTGGCCTGAATATGGTTTACCATGTAAAAAACGTAAAGTAAGAAATTAGATTTAACGGAGATAACACAACGTTGAACACCGGTAAAGAACAACAAAGTTTCTATTTTCATGACTATGAAACTTTTGGTAAACACCCTGCCCTGGATCGTCCCGCTCAATTTGCAGGCGTTCGCACCGACAGTGATTTCAATATCATTGAAGAACCTTTAGTGGTGTATTGTGCTCCTGCTGATGATTACCTTCCCGACCCTGAAGCTGTCATGATCACGGGAATTACACCGCAATTAGCATTAAAAAAAGGGGCCAAAGAGGCTGAGTTTGCTCGTCAAATCCATGATGCATTCAGTAAACCCAATACCTGTATTCTTGGATACAATAATATTCGTTTTGATGACGAGGTCAGCCGGAACATTTTTTATCGCAATTTTTATGATCCTTACGCATATAGTTGGCAAAAAGGTAACTCCCGCTGGGATCTGCTCGATGTATTACGAGCCTGCTATGCCCTGCGTCCGGAAGGAATTATCTGGCCCGAAAATGATGATGGATTGCCAAGCTTCAAACTGGAACATCTGACAAAAGCCAATGGTGTTGAGCATACTCATGCCCACGATGCCATGTCCGATGTTTATGCCACTATCGCAATGGCTAAATTAGTGAAAAAAGCGCAGCCTCGTTTGTTTGATTATTTTTTCCAATTAAGAAACAAGCAGAAAATAATCAATCAAATCGATATTCCTCAAATGAAACCTCTGATTCATGTATCAGGTATGTTTGGGACTCTTCGCAGCAATATTAGTCTTATTGCGCCCTTGGCATGGCATCCGACAAACCGTAATGCCATTATCATGTGCGATCTGGCAGGTGATATTTCTCCGTTACTGGAGCTCAATGTGGATAAATTACGTGAGCGCCTGTATACCCGACGTGATAAATTACAACCAGGCCAAAATCCGGTACCCATTAAATTGGTACATATCAATAAATGTCCAATCATCGCGCCCGAAAATACATTGCGGCCAGAAGATACAGAACGAGTAGGATTAGATCGCAACCAATGTGAGCAAAATCTGGCTCTCTTGCGCAATAACCCACAAATCAGGGAAAAAGTCGTTGAACTGTTTGGTTATCCTGAAGAATTTCCAGAATCTGATAATGTTGATACTAAGCTATATAGTGGATTTTTCAGTGATGCCGATAAAACAGCAATGGAAATTATCCGGAAAACGTCCCCTCAGAATCTGCCTGCCTTGGATTTAACTTTCCAAGATATACGGATTAAAGCTCTATTGTTTCGTTATCGTGCCAGAAACTATCCAAATACTCTGGATTATGACGAGCAACAACGCTGGTTACGCCATCGTCAGGATGTCTTAACGCAGGAAAACCTCCGTCAATATATTGCAACTATCGATCAACTTTATATTGAATATCAATCTGATGAAGAAAAGTGTCGCCAGTTGAAATCACTGTTTGATTATGCCATCCAATTGGCAGGATAATATTCATTTCAGGTTCTTTAAAAAAGAAAAAGACAAACTATTATGTTTGTCTTTTTCTGATTTGAGATAAACATAGGAACTGGCTAGTCATGCGGTTTTTCAGAGTGCTGACAACCACATTCTCCTTCCCAGTTTTTCAGTTTGGAGGTTTTACCAATTCCCGGATTTAAGGTATTGGTAGGATCAGTCATTTGATAGAATTGCTTAAGTTGTGGTTTCGCTTGATATAGATGACCAACATTATGCTCAGCAGGATATTCTGCTCCCCGCTGATTTAAAATCTCCAGCATTTTTGCTTTCAGCGCATAAACATCCGTACCTTTTTTGACAATATAGTCCTGATGAAATACGTGACACATAAAATGTCCGTAGTAGAGACGATGTACTAGCGCTTTATTAATTTCTGCCGGCAAAGATTCAAACCATTCACGATCATTACGTCGCAAGGCAATATCCAGCGCCAGAATATCTTCCACTTCATTACTGTGAACGGCTTGGTAACGAATGGCCGCACCTGCAGCTGCAAAACGGTGTAAAAATGCTTTTGCCCCTTCTTCTGATGTACAGGCAAAATATTCTCCATCAGCTTGTTTGAAATAACTTTCCAGCCACTCTTTTGCCTCTTTGATACCTTCACCAGACATTTTCAACATTAAGTGGTGTTCAAAGCGATTTCGATATTCTTTCAAGCGTTCAGGCAAGTGGGACGGTAATAAACGACTCATTCCTTGCATGATACGATCTGTCAAATGAGATGGTAAAAATGGGACTTTACCTAATACGGCATCTACTCGTCCTTTCAGATTGAAAAACATGGGCATTTTATCTGTGCCTAATTTATCAATCATAACAAAAGTATCTTTTCCATAAACTTCAGAAATATCAAAAATATCCCGATGCATGTATTCTCCAGCAACTGGCAAATGCTGGAAATTCGATAAAATATAACGACGTAATTCCGTTAATACTTCAGGCTGATTAGTACCGATATAGAAGACTTGCGAAGATGGCTCTGCCGGAAATGAATCAAGACGGGCAGCAAAAACAACTAATTTACCCGCACATCCTGAAGCTTCAAATAGCCTGCGTTCATCAGCATTGAATCGTGATGGGCTATCGGCGTCAATATCCCGGATGCGCTGTGCATATTCATGATCAGATGCAACCCTGTCATTATGTTGGATATCTTCAGTACGGTAACGTTGTTCTTCCAAACAAGTCAAAATATCTTCAGGCGTATCGCCCAATGATATTCCCAAGTGGTTAATAAGTTCAGCTTCACCCTTTTCATTAACACGACCATACAATGCCATTTCGGTGTAAGCTGGCCCACGCTGAACCAAAGAACCCCCTGAATTATTGCAGATCCCACCAACAACAGATGCGCCAATACAGGAAGAGCCTATAACTGAGTGAGGTTCGCGCCCCAGTGGTTTCAAAACTTTTTCCAAATGCCACAATGTACTACCGGGAAATGCAATGACCTGATTGGCGGGTTGAAGAACTTGGATTTTATCCATACGTAAGGTGCTGATAATGACAATATCACGATCATAGTCATTGCCATTAGGTGTAGAGCCTTCCGTTAATCCTGTATTGGCTGCCTGCATCAAAATAATTTTGTCGGCATCAACACAAGATTTGAAAATCTTCCACAACTCCAATAATGAACCAGGAAATACAACCGCAAGGGCATTTCCTTGTCCAGAACGAAAGCCTTTGCGATAACGTTCTGTTTTTCGTGGTTCAGTGAGGATATGGGAAGATCCAACTATATTCGTGAGGATAGCAATGAGTTGCTGATTCTGGGGAGTTTTAGCATCATTCATAATCGTTTTCTTACCTTACAGGAACCAGACAAACAGGCTCTTAATGAAATTAGGTATGGCTGAATTGCTATTATTATATGACGTCTTTTAATTATTTTTGTGTGATTAACGCTCTTTTTACTTCAAAAAAAACAGCACCCGAAGGTGCTGTCTGAAATATATTTCTCACTATGATTCAGTAAACTGTGGCATTGGTTGACGGAAGCTACGAGTTACAAAGAACATGTAAATGAGACCGATCCCCCCCCAAAACAAACCTAACTCCATTGAGTTTGCTTCAAGGTTTATCCACAAAACACCGACTGTCGCTGCACCAAGAAGTGGCAGGATCAGGAAATTCAGCGTGTCTTTCAGTGTATTGTTACGACGCTCACGAATATAAAATTGAGAGATCACCGACAAGTTGACGAAAGTAAACGCAACCAATGCTCCGAAGTTAATCAGGGCAGTTGCAGTCACCAAATCCAGCCAACCAGCAGATAACGCAACAATACCAACCAATATGACATTGATTGCCGGTGTTCGCCATTTCGGGTGAACATAGGCAAATACTTTCTCAGGCAGTACGCCGTCACGTCCCATTACATAGAGCAGACGGGATACACCTGCATGTGCAGCCATACCTGAAGCCATTACGGTAACACAGGAGAATACCAAAATAATCGCTTGGAATAGTTTCCCTGCAACAAACAGCATAATTTCCGGTTGAGACTCATCAGGGTTTTTAAACCTGGAAATATCAGGAAAATAGAGCTGTAAGAAATAAGACACTGAAATGAAAATAACACCACCAATTAATGCGGTCAGGAAAATCGCTTTCGGAATAACTTTTTCCGCATTAGGAGTCTCTTCAGACAAAGAACTGATACCATCAAATCCGAGGAAAGAGAAACAAAGTATTGTTGCCCCGGTTATCATTGGAATCAATTTTGCCTCTTCCGACGTAAATGGTCGCATACTGAACAATGTTCCAGTACCTTCACCATGATGTACGCCATACATTAATAAGCCAACAAAGGCCACTATGACAGCAACTTGAACAACCACAATCAGGCCGTTGATGTTCGCCACAACGTTAATGCCACTCAGGTTGAAAACTGTCATTAGTACCGCCAAACCAACCACAAAAACCCACGGATCAATTCCCGGAAAAATGGCTTGAAGATAAATTTTTGCCAGCAGGATATTGATCATCGGCATAAGCAGATAATCAAGCAAAGATGACCAACCTACCATAAACCCAAGATGGGGATTCATTGATTTTTGTACGTATGTATAGGCAGAACCTGCTGATGGAAAACGCTTTACTAATTTCCCGTAACTTAAGGCTGTAAATAAAATTGCGATCAATGCGATTGCATAAGATGTCGCGACATGCCCGCCCGTAAGACCAGAAACAATGCCAAATGTATCAAAAATAGTCATCGGCTGGATATAAGCAAGACCCATCATAACTACTTGAAACAGTGTCAACGTTCTTCTTAGTTGAACGCGGTTACTAGCATTCGCTTGGTTAGTATCGAGAGTGATTGAATTATGCGACATGAGCGAATCCTCCCATAACTTCGATCTGGGTACTGATACAACTACTTAATCGATAGTTACTGGGTAGACTTCGCATCTGTCTATAGACAGAAAAGAATGAAGAATTAGAAGATGATGAATTGACAAAGGAGCATGCTCCGTAGTCGTCATTGCAGCAACGAGCGCCAATCGGCACAAGTGCAAAAGAAAATAATTGCTCCATATTTACATTCCTCAGTATAGCAACCCAGCCTCAATTGTGGTTGCTTATGGTCAGTATCGATCCGGAACAAAATCCGGCCTCTTTGTGTTCTCTTTGTGTTGTAAAAAATAACTCAATGCAAAAAAAATAACTGGTGCATATTTACGCACCAGTTATTTTTTAGTGCACGCATTCTGCACTTCAAGTCCAGAAATAGCAAGGGCTATGACACTAAAAACTTATTATTTTTTACGACACAATAATGTCTTGTAGAGTAGGCTTTTACTGAGTTTGTGCTGAAACTTGACGTCATTAGATTCACTACTTAGCTTCTAATAAATTTTTAGCACAAAAGGAAATTATTTGCTATTTAATGGGGATGATTTTTATACAAAAAAATCATCCCTTCATCACGAAATTGATGGAGGGATGATTCGATATTACACATAGATGTTAAGTATTATGACTAATATTAATAATGAAGTGAAATATTAATTAAAAGTCGTAATTAATGCCAATCTGATAACGGCGGCCATCGAGAACTGCGTCATGGGATTCTTCAGTTACTCGTTTATCCAAGATGTTATAAATTCCACCTGACAGGCGTACATTTTTAACCAGATTATAACTCATTCCCAGATCGACAAAAGTATAGGAAGGAGTTCCGTCTCTCATGCTGGAACGGTACTGATAGTTTTTGGTTTTACCACGGAAGTTAATACGAGTCCATGTATCCAACTCAGGTAATGCCTGCCAGCTCAACGTTGCATTTGCCATATGTGTTGGCATTTTATTTAACGGCTGGCTTTTGTACTTACCACTTTTTTGTTCAGAGTCGGTATAAGTATAGTTGGCTGCCAATGACAAACTGTCAATAATATCCCAATTAATGGTGGTTTCGATACCCCGGATATTAGCTTTATCAACATTTATGCGTTTGTTAATAAAGTCATAAGTTTTACTACCCAGTTTACAATCTGTCTCGCAATCTTTAACTTCAGTAATCTTATCTTTAAAGTCAGTATTAAAAACAGTTAAGCCAATATTAAAGTTATCTTGATTGTTCCAGATGATACTAATTTCTTCATTAACACTTTTCTCTGGCTTGAGGTCAGGGTTCCCTAGAATCATGCCATTACTGAACCGTCCACCTGTTGCCTGCCCCCAATTAGCAGCTACTTGCCTCAGATCAGGAGAACGATAACCCGTAGAAACCCCACCCTTAATCGTCCATTGTTCATCAGCATGCCACACTCCATATAAACGAGGTGTCCAGTGCATGCCGAAATTTTGGTCTTTATCTAATCGGATTCCACCCGTCAGGGCAAAATCATTAATCATTTGCCATTCATCTTCCAGGACTAATGCCCAACTCCAGCGGGTTAGCTTATTAACATCTTTAGCTGAAGGTAGTTGATTACCATTATCCCGTAAATCTTCATAACGATATTGGCCACCGAAGCTTACTGTATGATCATCAAATACAAGCGTCGTATGGTTATTAAATACCGTATCGTTATTTGTCATTTCACGTTCAGGATTATCAGCTTCATCTCTTTGAATATAAGAAGTCGTTGTACCAAAATCATAAACGCCCTGATGAGTAATAGCATAATTATTGCGTTTATAACGGCTGGTATCGTCATTACAAGATTTTGGCGTGCAATCACGTGTCTTGCCGATAGTTGAGTCGCGATCCTGTTCATAGCGACCAGCTTCAAAAGTAAAGGCATTTTCCTCGTCTGGAGTCAAAGAAAGGGCTACAGCACCATTACGCATTTCCTGCTTTCTAAATCCACCCAGGAATTTATCCTCATTACGATGCGAATACAGGCCATTTACTCTTAACCCCAATAATCCATCAATTATTGGCCCTGCTGCATAAATGCTGTTTTGATGGCTGTTACCAGAATTTTTACTTTCAGTCAGAGTCGCATCTGCACTCAGACTGACATGCCATTCTTTCTGAGTTTTACGAGTAATAACATTAATCACACCGCCCATAGCATCAGAACCATATAGAGAAGACATTGGCCCTCTCACTACTTCAATACGCTCAATAGCAGATAATGGTGGCAACCATCCTTGTTCAATTCCTGAACCATCACTATTCGGACGAGTATTACGTGTATCAACACGTCTACCATCAATCAGAATCATGGTATATTTTGAAGACATACCACGTATGCTGATATCACTGCTACTACCACCACCAGTAACAACCACTCCCGGCACATCTTTCAATGCATCAGTGACATCACGGTAAGCTTTAGTTTCTAGCTGTTCACGGCTAATAACTGAAATAGACGCAGGCGCATCTTCAATCTTTTGTTGGAAACCCGCTGCGGTAGTCACAACAATTTTATCTTCGCCACTATTAGCTGCATTGGCAACCAAAACAAAGCTGGATGAAATAGCAGCAATAATGCCTAGTACAATTTTTTTCTTTGCAAAAACAGCCATTCCCGATTCTCCAAAAGGTAGAATAGAATTATTTAAATTAAACACAAATAACCGACATGCGCCCGCAGCACAGGGATAAATAATTATCCCTGTCAATGTTATAATTATTAAATTAATTAAACTTAATATTAATAAAAATATTTCTGGCTTTATTATTCTAACTCTCTAATTCTGCCACTAAACCATCAATTAATACTTGTGGTACCCCCCGGGAACAACATTCAATTCGGCCTTTAATACCATAAACCTCAGCCAAACTATCCGATGTGATAACCTGTTCAGGCGTACCTTCGGAGATTAATTCGCCTTTTTTCAGCATTAATACATGGTCACCATGACGCAATGCAATATTGATATCGTGGACAACGACAATCGTAATAATATTACGACGACGTGTTTCACGGGCAACTAAATCCATAACGTGATACTGGTAATTTAAATCCAGAGCACTTAATGGTTCATCTAATAATAATAGGGTTGGATGCCGAATAAGCGATTGAGCTAATCCCACCAACTGTTTTTGTCCACCCGATAATTGATCCAGATAGCTTAAAGCCAAATGCTCTATTCCAAGCTGACGCAAAAGCTCCATGACATCTTGCTCGCATTGGCTATTACTCACACCACCCGATGCTCTCTGGGCAACAATCACTGATTCTAAAACATGAAGGTGAACACCCGCAGGTAATGATTGAGGCAAATAAACTACGTTCTTAGCACGTTGCGCAAAGTTCATTTGCATCAAATCCTGCCCGTCCAACAGCAATTCACCACTGGCTTTATTCAAGCCAGCCAACGAACGAAGAAGTGTGGATTTTCCGCAACCATTCGGCCCCAGTAATACGGTGATTTGACCACGCGGCAATGACTTAACATCCAGATTTTGAATCACAGGATGTTTCGGATACCCCGTCGTCCACTGATTTATTTTTAGCCCCTGATTCATACATTCCCCCTATGGCGTAAAACGATGCTAAGGAAGAAAGGTACACCGACCAATGATGTCACAATCCCCACAGGTATGATCATGCCCGGGATCAGGTTCTTAGAAGCAATGGAAGCCATAGATAAAACCAATCCGCCAATCAGTGCACTCGCTGGCAAGTAAAAACGATGGTCTTCACCAAACATCATTCTGGCTATATGCGGAGCCACCAGCCCGATAAAAGCAATTGGGCCAACAAACGCAACCGCTAATGCAGTCAGGATGCTGATACGCAGCAATGTTCCTAAACGAAGGTGGCTGATATTGATCCCGAAACTAGTCGCACGATCTTCTCCCAGACGCAACGCTGTCAGTTTCCAAGAGTTACTCATTGAGATAGGCATCATGATGGAGAACACTAACATCATAATACCCAGTTTTTCCCACGTCGCTCTGGAAAGGCTACCCATTGTCCAAAAAACCAATCCCTGCAAAGTATCTTCCGTGGCGATAAATTGCATCATGGAAACCAATGCTTCGAAAGTAAACACCATCGCAATACCAAATAACACAACACCTGAGGTTGCTACTCTTGTCCAACGGGTAATACCATCAAGCATCAAAGCAGCCAGAAACGCAAAGAGAAAAGCATTTGCGGAGATGGACCACTGATCCGGTATTCCGGGAATACCGATCCCAAGCACAATTGCCAATGCTGCACCAAAAGAAGCCGCATTGGAAACACCCAAAGTAAATGGGCTGGCTAACGGGTTATTTAAAATTGTCTGCATTTCAGCGCCAGCCAGCCCAAGTGACAGACCGACCACTACCGCCATCAAGGCATAGGGTAATCGGATATCCCAAACAATCACCCGGGTTGCTGCATTAACACTTTCTGGCGAAATCAGTGTTTGCCAGAAGGTTTGCAGTGATAATCCTGATGGCCCCATTGTAAAATCCAGTACAACAGAGGTGCCAATCATCAAAATGATGAACAATATCCATACAATACGTCGACGCAGGATATGACGATAATGTGCTTTTATATCGCACTCACTCAATTGCTGTTTCACCATTGGTATAGACTCGGTAGTGACGCTCATTTTTATTACCTGTTACTGCTTATTTTTCACTAACCCAATACGTACCTGCTGGTTCAACAGCCAAGAATTTATTGTGCAGCTCTTTCAATGTTTGTTGTGGATCTAAATCAGTAAATTTTTCAGGATAGAACCATTTAGCAAAAACTTGCGTCACAACAACGTTATAAGGAGAGTTATAGTAGTGATGCCAAATAGCATGGCTACGATCTTCCTTCACGGCAGTTAGTGTATTAATGCCATTACGTTCAGTAATAGTTTTCAGGCTAGCACGGGCAACATCCACAGAAGTTTTGGCTCCCATTTGGACTCCCATACCCTTTTCACCCGGATCTTGTGCACCACTTGCAATATAAATATAAGGATCTTCGACAATCACTTTTTCCAGATTCATGGTTCCCAGTGGAGATGGCAGCACAGCTTTGGCGATGTTTTTACCTCCGGCTAGGTCAATGAAGTTCCCCATATTGCCGTTACCCGCAGTACCACAGCAATCTTCGCTAGAACCTGCTCTTAGTTCAATAAACACGGAGGGTTTCTGAGCTTCCGGTATACGGTCAGTAATATCAGTTACCAGCTTCTGATTCTTTTCATAGAAATCAGCGTAAGCATTAGCTTGCTCTTCGCGATGCAGGATTTTGCCCAGCATACGGATGCTAGGTAATGTGTTTTTCAAAGGATCATTGCGGAAATCGACAAAAACAACAGGAACTCCTGCTTTTTCCAACTGCTTCACTAATTCACTGTTTTTTCCCGGACCATGTCCAGACAAGCCAAAAATAGCGACATCAGGATTAAGTGTAAGCACTTTTTCGGAGCTGACACTATCAGCACTGGTATTACCAATCAAAGGGATATTATCGATTTCAGGGAATTTAGCTTTATAGATAGAGTAAGTTTGTGGGTCCAGTTTACGGAAATCACCTTGCCAACCAGCGATTCGGGCCAGAGGCTTATTCCCTTCTAATAACGCTACAGAATGGAACAGGCGACCTTCACCCAATAATATACGATTGACTTTTTCAGGTACCTCAACAGTACGTCCAGCAATATCAGTGACTGTCTCAGCCCAAGATGCAAAACTTGCCATCATGGCTGATCCTGCCACCAGACTGATACTCATACTTTTCACTACTGCTCGAAATACAAACTTCACTTTAGTTAGCCTCTTCATACAACAATTGTGACGCTAACAATAAAGCAAATAAGAATACTTATCAATCCGGTTAGGTCGGTATAACCTAAATTTACCGCCTAGATTATTTCTCTAACCTCATGAAAAATAAAAACTGCCAATTCCATCACAGAATAGACAGTTTTTTGTTATATAAAAGCAATAATGCGTTAATCAATCTATGTATGTTTAATAACAATTCATTGTTTATTTATTAACAAATTACTCGTTGTCACTATATTTGAATACTGGAAATTTCATCTCACTGTATTTGACAAAGCAAGTTTTCTTTTTCAGTTTATAACTGAACCAAATAATCAGGAATAATGGAATGCCGATATACGTTGCAATGACTCCGTACCAATCGATCTTATCTTGCAAGAATGCCTGATAATTCTGCCCCAATGTGATCACCAAACACAAAATGAAGGCGAAAATCGGCCCGATAGGGAAGAAACCTGAGCGATATGGCAGGTTGTTCAAATCCAGACCTTGTGCGACGTAGCCTTTGCGGAAGCGATAGTGACTAATCGCAATTCCCAGCCATGCGATGAACCCCGTCATCCCCGAGGTATTCAATAACCACAGATATACTGTCTGGTTGCCAAACATGGAACTGAAGAAACACAATCCCGCGACTATGGTTGTCGCGTAAAGTGCATTACGTGGAACACCACCTTTCGACAAGTGACCAAAAAATTTCGGCGCTTTACCTTCTCTTGCCAATGTGAATAGCATACGGGTAGAAGCATACATTCCCGAATTTCCTGCCGAAAGTACGGCAGTCAAGATCACCGCATTCATTATCGCTGCTGCGGATAATAATCCTGCATTCTCAAATACCAGCGTGAATGGACTGACACTGATATCTTTTACTCCATTACGCAATAAGCTAGGGTCAGTGTAAGGAATGATCAGGCTGATGATTAAAATAGCAAACACATAGAACAATAGAATACGCCAAAATACCTTACGAACAGCGCGTGGGATATTTTTTGCCGGATCTTTGGATTCACCCGCAGTAATACCAATCAGTTCTGTTCCCTGAAAGGAGAAACCGACAATCATTGCCACACCAATCATGGCAGCAAAACCGCCCGCAAATGGTGCGTCATCTATTCCCCAATTATGCCAGCCTGCTCCCTCTGCACCTTTCATTATGCCGACGATCATTAGAATACCAATGATAATAAAGACTATTACCGTAGAAACTTTGATCAAAGAGAACCAATATTCTGCTTCACCAAAGCTTTTGACTGAGATGAAGTTCAGCAGGAAAATCAAGCCAAGGAATAACGCACTCCATACCCAGCCCGGAACATCATTGAACCAATATCCCATGACCAATTGTGCAGCCACAAGGTCAACCGCAATCGTTACAGCCCAGTTATACCAGTAGTTCCAGCCCAACGCGAAACCGAAACCTTCATCAACATATTTAGAGCCATAGGTCGAAAATGATCCAGAAACTGGCATGAACGCTGCCAATTCTCCCAAACTGGTCATCAGAAAATAGACCATCAGGCCAATTAATGCATAGGAAAGTAAAGCGCCACCAGGACCAGCCTGAGAAATCGTGGCACCAGAAGCGACGAATAACCCCGTACCAATTGAGCCGCCAATGGCAATCATTGCCATATGCCGTGCTTTTAATTCACGACGCAGAGTCTGTGGAGCCTGATCCCGTGGCGTACGTTGTTCTTGAGACATTCTATTCCTATATCATTGAAAATGAATTTAATGAGGAATTGTAACAAATCCTCGTCTCCAGAATAGCGGCGATTTATGGTTATAAGATACCTTCATAATCCATAGCTAATTATTAGCTGTACGATTATATTCTCAATATTAGTTACAATAACTCAGTAACTTCTTCAATGCATTGGACATATGTTTCTGGCGATGATAAATCAGGTAAAGAGTCCGACTAAAGCTAATTTCAGGGATCACAAGTTCAGCCAATGTCCCACTCTTCAATTGTTCTTGAATAACTCGCCGTGAAAGGCAACTGATTCCCATCCCATACCGGACAGCATGCTTGATAGCTTCCGAATTACCCAATTCCATCGCAATATTGAATCGAGGCATCTGCGAGAATAACAGATGATCCAGTACTTCCCTCGTCCCTGAGCCTTTTTCCCTCAATATCCAAGGCGCCTTAATCAAATCCTGCACCGTAATATCACTCTGCAACAGTGGGCTATCCGGTGAAGAAAAGATGACCAACTCATCTTTCATCCACGGCTGAGTGATCAATTCAGGATCATGGCACAAACCTTCAATCAGCCCCAAATCAACACGAAACTCAGCAACGGCCTTTATGACATCTTCAGTATTGCCGATATTCAATTCCAACGGTGTATCAGGGTAATCATGACGGTATTTCGCCAGCATTTCAGGCAACATATAATTGCCAATCGTGCTACTGGCCGCCAAGCGCAGAGCCCCCAATTCTAATTTGAAAAGCTGCTCCACTTCACCAGTCTGTTCAAGCAGTGCTAATGCTTTTGGATAGAGCAGACGCCCATGTTCATTGGTAACCAGCCGTTTGCCTACTCTATCAAACAACTGTACTCCCAACTGCCCTTCGAGATCGGTCAGTGAAGCACTCACAGCAGATTGTGATAACGCTAACTGCCGGGAAGCCTGTGTCGTTGAACCACTTTTCAGAACTTCTGCAAAAATCTCCAGTTGTCTCAGAGTGATACGCATATGGCCTCGCTGGAAGCAAAATAAAGTAGAAAGGTAGTCTTGATTTTAGACAGTAATATGCAACTTAACAAAAGTCACCCCTAATCAATCTATTATAGTGGTTATATATATACAAATTATCAATTTTATTGATTTGATGACCTACTATAAGCTTATTACTAAAATATATAAGCTATAGAGTAACCGCCATGTCTGAAAATCAGCTCAGTGAACTCACCAAAAATTACCAATATAACGTACTAAAATTAATCCCCGGGTTCACATTAGCCGCAACCCTGACTATGCTCGCTATTTATATAGGCAGTATTTCGTGGTTTATTGAGATGGGATTGGGTGCTCTGACGCTTGCTATTCTTTTGGGGATTATTGTCGGTAATACACTATACCCTTTATTAAAATCCTCTTGTGATAGTGGTATCCAATTCTCTAAGCACTACCTACTGCGAGCTGGCATCATTCTTTATGGATTTAGACTGACATTCCAACAAGTCACGGATGTTGGTGCACTTGGGATACTCATTGATGTCATGATGCTTTCTTCGACCTTTTTTCTCGCTTTATGGCTTGGACGCACTATTTTTAAGCTGGATAAACAAACAGTTATACTGATTGGAGCAGGAAGCAGCATTTGCGGTGCAGCAGCAGTTATGGCAACAGAGCCAGTTGTCAAAGCCTCTGCCAGTAAAGTTGCTGTCGCCGTTTCTACCGTAGTGATTTTTGGTACGATCGCAATTTTTATCTATCCATGGTTTTATCAACTCAACGCTCATTACCAGTGGTTTAGCTTCTCTCAGGAAGCCTTTGGTATCTTCTCTGGCTCAACAGTCCATGAAGTGGCTCAAGTTGTTGCCATTGGACATGCGTTAGGGAGTGATGCTGAAAATGCAGCGGTCATCAGCAAAATGATCCGCGTTATGATGTTGGCACCATTTTTGTTGCTGCTTTCTGCTTATATCAGTCGCATGGAAACTCAAGCCAACAGTAATCGAATAAAATCCCCGATCACTATTCCATGGTTTGCTGTATTTTTTATTGCCATAACAGGTTTCAACTCTTTTCATTTATTACCCGTATCCCTTGTCAATCATATCATTACCGTTGATACCATTATGCTGGCAATGGCGATGACCGCATTAGGCTTAACCACGCATATTAGCGCCATTCGTCAGGCTGGAGCAAAACCTATACTATTGGCACTTGTTTTGTTTATCTGGCTAATGGGTGGTGGATTAATTATCAATCAAACTATTCAACATTTATTATGCTATTGAATTAACTGTTTTATATCCAATGAATTTCGAGTTGCAGCCAACAAAGCGGCAACTTGAAAGACGACGGGTATAGAGCAGATTTTATTAGCCGGACGAACAATGACATAATATTGATGACTTCCTACTCTGAAGGCCAAAGTTTTAAGAAAGCAAGTTGATGAAAAAACAGGAGAATAAAATATGAAATTTGTTGGAGCACATGTGAGCGCTTCAGGCGGTGTTGATCAGGCAGTGATCCGCGCTCATGAATTAAATGCAACGGCATTTGCCCTGTTCACGAAAAATCAGCGCCAATGGCATGCCCCGCCATTATCAACAGATGTCATTGACAAATTCAAAGCGAATTGTGAACGCTACGGCTATGGCAGCCACCAAATTCTTCCCCATGATAGTTATCTGATCAATCTGGGTCATCCTGAAACAGAAGCACTGGAAAAATCCCGAACAGCATTTCTCGATGAAATGCTGCGTTGCGAACAATTAGGCATTAATCTGCTTAATTTTCATCCGGGGAGTCATCTTAACAAAATAGATGTTGATCAGTGTCTCATTCGTATTGCTGAATCCATTAATATCACTTTGGACAAAACACAGGGAGTTATTGCCGTCATCGAAAATACCGCCGGGCAAGGAACCAACCTCGGTTTCAAGTTTGAGCAACTGGCCGCGATTATCGATGGTGTTGAAGACAAAACACGTGTTGGTGTCTGCATCGATACCTGCCATGCTTTCGCCGCAGGTTATGACCTACGCACAGAAAAAGATTGCGATAAAACTTTCAAAGCTTTCGATGAAATTGTTGGTTTCCAGTATCTGAAAGCCATGCACCTGAACGATGCCAAGAGCGAGTTTTCTAGTCGTGTTGACCGACACCACAGCCTTGGCGAAGGTAATATCGGTAAAACACCTTTCAGCTATATTATGAAAGATGACCGTTTCAATGGAATTCCTTTAGTCCTTGAAACAGTCAATCCAGATATTTGGGATCAAGAAATTGCTTGGCTGAAATCTCAGCAGAATTGATTATCTGACCGAAACCAGTTCGATCCTTGACATCATTGATGCAAGTTCTGTTCGGCTCCTGATCCCAACATTCGGCTGGCTGACCGTAAGTGCAGAAACTGCGGTTGCCAGACGCAATGTATGTTCGCTGGATTCTCGCATCAGCAAGCCATAAACCAATCCACCAACCATGGAATCTCCTGCCCCAACAGTACTGACAATCTCACAAGCTGGTGGTTTCGCCAACCATGCGCCGGAGGCATTGACCCATAATGCGCCCTGCTCTCCTAATGAAATAACAACATGAGCGATCCCTCTATTACGCAATTGATGGGCCGCGTCAATGACACTATCCAAATCCGACAATGGCTTACCCGCCCAAACTTCCAGCTCATGCCGATTAGGTTTTACCAGCCAAGGCGATGCCTTGAGACCTGCAACAAGGGCTTCACGGCTACTGTCGAAAATAATGCAAGGGCAACGTTGCCGTAACTGCATCATCCAATCCGCAAATAATTCTGGCGCTATTCCCTCTGGCAAGCTGCCACTGACCACTACCATATCGAATTGATCTATCCACATAAGGGAATCACTGACAAATTGCTCCCACTGATCTTGCGTCACATGAAAACCAGAAAAGTTAAAATCCGTCACTTCACCGTGTTTTTCTGTCAGTTTCACATTGATGCGCGTTCGCCCGGAGACTAAATGGAAACGATTTTCCATATTATTGTCGCGGAAAAACTGCTGAAATCCCTCTTGGTTATCTTCTCCCAGAAAACCGCTGACGGTGACATCAATGCCCAAATCACGCAAAACCTTCGCAACATTATTTCCTTTACCAGCAGCATGAAGCCCTGCCGTTTGTACTCGATTAACGGTTCCCTTAACAATATCTGGGCATAAGCCAACTAAATCATAAGCTGGATTTAAGGTAATTGTGGCAACTCGACGGCTCATCTTGCCCAGTGTCTCCTGAATAAACAGTCATAAGTAACATTAAGATTTATCTGTTATTTATAACATCAAAATTGAATCGTTTCAGTTAAAATTACTACTTGATTGATCATTGTGTTATCTCGATCTAAAAGTAAAAATATGACGAGGAAGGATTTATTGTCAGATAATGAAAACAGAATCACTGCGTACACCCAATGGATTTCAAGCTGCAATTTGAAAGACCATGGATATAGTCCGGAGGAATAGAACAATGTCAGTTGTTGTCGGAGTTGGTGTCATTATTGTTAACGATAAGGGTGAAGTTTTACTGGGAAAACGTACCAGTCAACATGCCCCATACTGGTCAATCTTCGGTGGACATGTTGATCCCGGAGAAACCTTTGAAGAATGTGCCATCCGTGAAATTCAGGAGGAGATTGGTCTGACAATCCAAGACCCCAAAGTTTACGGTATTTGCAATAATATCGAAACTTATCACGAAGAAGGAAAGCACACTGTTTCAGTCTGCTTATTGGCAAAATATACCGGAGGAAAACCCAGATTAATGGAACCCGAGAAATGTGAACAATTAATTTGGTGTGTTCCTAATCGCCTCCCTGAACCTCATTTTGAAGCCAGCCGTAATGCCATCAAGCTATGGCAAAAATCGCTATTCTACTCTGCAACTTGATATCGGTGTTATTCAGGCAGGTTGACTGTGAAACCTGCCTCTACCTTTGTATACACAATGCGACAAAAACCTTTAGTTATCCTTCATAAATATTTGTTTACACATATTATTCATTAATGTATCGTCTCGCTAGTACAAGGTAACACCATTCATCAGGGAGTCTATATGACCATTGAGGTAACCCAGAATTTGAAACGCCCCCCCATATTCGGAGGCGCTATGATCATCGCCGGTACTGCTATCGGCGCTGGTATGTTTTCCATTCCGATTGTCACCTCAGGCGTATGGTTTACAGGATCAATTATTTTACTGGTGTATACCTGCATATGCCTTTATTTTTCTAGCCTGATGATTCTGGAAGCTAATCTGAATTATCCTGTTGGTTCCAGCTTTCATACTGTTAGCAAAGACTTATTGGGTAAAGGTTGGAGCGTTATTACCGGTTTATCTATCACTTTCGTTTTGTATATCCTGACCTATGCTTATATTTCAGCGGGAAGCTCAATAATTCTGCATAATATTGAGCATATTATTCCGATAAAACAGTCCGTAGCTGGCCTGATATTCGCCTTTATTGTTGCCTTTATTGTCTGGATATCCACTAAAGCAGTGGATCGTTTAAGCATAATTTTGATCGGCGGTATGGTAATTACCTTTATCATGTCTGTCGGCGGTATGTTTACTGAAGTTAAAACAACCATTTTGTTCGATCTGGCCAACACCGACACGAATTATTTACCTTACGCTTTGGGAGCCTTACCTTATCTACTGGCGTCATTTGGCTATCACGGTAATGTTCCCGGACTGGTTAAGTATTATCACAAAGACAGTAAAGCTGTTACTTGTAGCCTGCTATACGGCACATTGATAACCTTGGTGATCTATATTTTGTGGCAGTATGTGATTCAGGGAAATATTCCTCGTGACGCTTTCAAACAAATTATTGCTGATGGTGGCAATATTGGTAACTTACTGCAACAGATGGATAATACATCCAATAATCCAACCGTGGCCCGTTTTCTAAATGCTTTTTCATACATGGCGTTATCAAGTTCATTCTTAGGGGTATCACTGGGATTATTTGATTATCTGGCAGACTTTTTTAAATCTGATGACAGCGGAAAAGGCCGTTTTAAAACAGCCCTGATAACATTTGCTCCGCCTACTGTACTGGCACTGTTATTTCCAAACGGCTTCCTGTATGCGATTGGTTTTGCCGGTCTGGCGGCAACGATATGGGCAGTTATTATTCCTGCATTAATGGCTCGCGCCAGTCGTAAGCGTTATCCTGAATCTAGCTACCGCGCTCCGGGAGGAAATTTCCTGATAGCCTTTGTTATCCTTTTCGGTTTGATAAATGCAATAGCGCATATCCTCTCCTTGTTTAATTTGTTGCCGACTTATCGTTAATGTTTCCCTTCGCCCCCGCATTTTAGCGGGGCATTCATTCATCTCTTGCCTAATCGGCTGACTGCGAGTAATTTTGTCGCCATTCGAATCTTCATTCCACTATTTCCCTGTTCTTACGGAAGGTATCCATGGCTAAAGCCAATGAAATTAAACGCGGTGCTGCAATCAACCACAATGGAAAATTACTATTAGTTAAAGACATTGATATTCAGTCACCCAGCGCACGGGGCGCCAGTACTCTGTATAAAATGCGTTTTACTGATATCCGTACTGGTCAGAAAGTGGAAGAGCGCTTCAAAGGTGATGACATTATTGAAACCATCACATTAATTCGTCGTGGTGTAAATTTTTCTTATATTGATGGTGATGAATATGTCTTTATGGACGATGAAGATTTCACACCTTATCACTTTAAAAAAGATCAAATAGAAGAGGAATTACTATTTATCCCAGAAGAAGGTTTGCCGGGAATGCAAGTCCTGACAATGGATGGACAATTGTTGGCTCTTGAATTACCACAGACTGTTGATATGGTCATTGAAGAGACATCTCCGGGTATTAAAGGTGCATCAGCCAGTGCTCGGACTAAACCTGCTAAGATGAGTACAGGGCTCACAATTCAAGTTCCGGAATACCTGAGTTCAGGTGAAAAAATCCGCATTCATATTGCAGAACGTCGCTATATGGGACGCTGTGATTAGTTCTATATATTTAAATATAAGTTGCTCTTTCGACGAAAAGATCGCTCGCTCAAAAGAGCAACTCATTGCTTAATAAATTAAAAATAGTCCACATTAATGATTGCCACACGTTTCTGGTTATCAGTCCACTTCACACTGGAAACACCTATGTTACCAGGAAGCATGACATTACCTGTTGTTTTGTGAGTTAAAATGTTTTGTTTAACAGTGAGATTTTTTCCTAACCGATAGCAAGAGATCTTGGCTTGAGCATTTGTTACGACGACTTGACATCCTGGGTCAACTATAGCACCTGAAAACCGGATTATCCCTCCTTGAGATTCTGCATATCCATAAGAAAGCCATGAAACCAACAAGCAGCTAATGAAATATTTAAGACAATTTTTCATGGTCACCTCACTTTCGTTTTTCCGTTAACTAAAACTCAGTTACCTTTTATTCCTTCATCTCCATAATAACTATTTCACATAAAAAAAATACAACATTGGCACATTTTATTGATAAATATCAAAGGTGATTTTTTAGCTAGAAAAATAAAAACATCACTCTTATCAAATAATTTGAAAGCTGCTATTAATAATAATTATTTGAACTAAATCATAAATAAAATTCACAATTTTTTATATTCCTTAAGCGAAATACGCCGGAAAATTAAATAAATTTAATATAAAATTTAGTGATATGTTATAATGACAATTCCTAATTTTTTATTTTTCCCCACCCATCTTACCTCTTCTGTTCCGATATGTTTTTTCATAGATAACAAAGAACTACCGTCCTTTTTATATTCTATTTTTTTATCCTGACTTAGCTGCTCACCATTATACCAACAGACCACTTCTGTATGTTCTTCATCCCAACTAAATTGGCATGGAGGGTCAACGATAGCACCACTAAAGTGAATAGTTCCAGAATTAGAAATTGACGGAGAATTCGCCATTGCAGGATAGGATAAGGACATAAACAAAAAAGTCGTCATTTTTCGTAACATAAGCATTCAACCTCCATCATGATTATTATTATCTTTTTTCAATTTTAGCCCGCGCCAATTTGAAAACTACATAATGGTGTAACGCTCCACTATCTATATAACGGTATAACGGAAAATGAAAAAATTTCTTTATACTTTTTATTTAACCAGAACTCAATTCAACATAATATTCTAATAAGTTTAGATATGAAGGAATCTATTTATTGTTATTTAATAATAGTCAGGTGCCAATATTGCACCAAATATATATTATCGGTACTGACTTAGAGATTTAGCTATTTTTCCGATATGATGGAAGAATTTCTATATTAACAATAAAAAATTTTATCAATAGCCAATGATAATATGCTGATATAGCGATACATTAACCATTGCCTCCCATATCGATTACGCTTTCCTGTAAATTTTGCTATAGTGCCCCTCCAGTTAATTTGACTACCAAAATCCATTTCCGCGTTAAGTTAAATAGGTATCTCATGACCCGCAGTCACCCGCTAGCCATACTTTTGCTCAATATCCTTGGTATTGCCTTGTTTCTCTCATGGTATTTGCCTGAGAATCATGGCCTTTGGTTTCATATTGATTCCACCATTTTTTATTTCTTTAATGAGAAACTACTGCCAGATTCAAAATTTTCCCTATTTGTTGCCATTGCAAATGTCAGAGCATTTGATGTCATATCACTTCTATGCATGGGACTGCTTTACTACAGTTCATTTCGCAAACAGGACTATGCCGGCAAGCGTCGACTTTTCATGATTGGTCTCGTGATGCTCGTTTCGGCTGTTATTATTAATCAGATAGGCCACAAAATTCCTGTCAGCCATCCAAGTCCGACACTGACATTTGAAAATGTCAATCGCATAAGCGAGATCACAAGCTGGCATACAAAAGATGCGTCAAAAGATAGTTTCCCTGGGGATCATGGCCTGATGCTGTTGATTTTCAGCAGTTTTATTCTGCGCTACATCTCTCGCGGTGCATTTTTCATTGCTCTGCTGATTATGATCACCTTTGCCCTCCCTCGAATCATGGCAGGTGCTCATTGGTTTACAGATATTGCAGTCGGTTCTTTATCTCTGACATTGATTGGTATGAGCTGGATATTACTGACTCCATTAAGTGACACTATAGCAGCATGGTTGGATAAGAAATTGCCACATATTGGGCGAACCAAATAAAAATAGAGTTAAGTTAAGTCATCATCACTTGACGTCATAAACATGAGGAGATATCCATTATCTCCTCATATTACATAACATTTACCAATCTAGTATAAAATAGCAACAAACCATTCTAACTCATTAGTTCCTAATCTAATTTTTTGTAAAGAACCCTTTTTGACTCTCGCTTTTTACTCACCATTTATGTACTCTCCCTGAGTCCTTTTATTAAAATCACACGCTTTGTAAATATATTAATAAAATGTGTTGTTTCACACACTTTCAGGACAGAAAATTTGTTAATTCACCATCTTCTGACTAGGCTTTAAAACGTTTAGTGTTTTTATGATGCTGATAAATAATGTTAAGGACTGCAAGGGAAAATTAATACAATGGTCAAGTCTCAACCAATACTGAGATACATATTGCGGCTGATACCCGCAATTCTCGCGGCAGTGGTACTGACTGCATGTAGTTCACCTGATTCAAAGCTCCGTAATAAATCAACTGATACGCATGCAGTAAACTCTCAAAAGCATTTCTTACTGCAAGCGTCTCAGGATGAATTTGAAACTCTGGTTAACAAATTAGATATTAAGTCTAAGCTACTTAACCAATATGCGGACTGGAAAGGTGTTGCCTATCGGCTTGGTGGGAACACAAAGCGCGGTATTGATTGTTCTGCTTTTGTACAGCGTACTTTTCATGACCAGTTTAGCATGGAGCTACCGCGTTCTACGTCAGAGCAGCAATATATAGGCCGAACTGTCAGTCGCTCTAAATTGCGTGAAGGTGACTTAGTGCTGTTCAAAACAGGCATACGTATGCGCCATGTCGGAATTTATATCGGCAATAATCAATTTGTACATGCTTCAACAAGTAACGGAGTTATCGTTTCTAAACTAAGCGATACCTATTGGAATAAACGCTACTACGGTGCTAGACGAGTGCTGTCAGATGAGATGAAAACCCAGATATAACCATCGAATATAGCAAAAGTAGTATTCAAAAATTTCCCTTGCAGAAACTAAAAAACGCTTCCTAAAAGGAAGCGTTTTTTATCAGTAAACAAAAATTCAGCGAGTAAAAAACTATAGTGGGTATAGCGCGGTTATGTTTTCTGCGATTGCAGCACCTAAAGTCTTTAGGCGGCATATCACTGCACTCTCATTATCCTTAGCAAAAAACAAACATGGTTCTCCTTCCCACTCAATTACTGCACTCAATATTTGTATATCAGCAATAGACTGATTTATAAAATGCAAAATATCTCGTGCTTTCTCGCCTTCATGACTTAACAGTTTCAGCCCCGTCAGGCTGTTTTCTATATCGGCTTCTTCTGTCGGTAAAATTTCAACTTTTGTACCAACGAAGCCAGATGACCACCGATAACTTTGCGGCAGCCTGTGTACTACCGAAAGTTGGATATTATTCACGTATCATTCCTATCAGAAACAACATTAATACATCTAACCACCAGATGTAGGCTATTGGTTCGCCAAAACCGAATAACCTCCCAACAAAAAAAAGTAAACAAAAGGTTAAAATAGAAACTACATTACCCTACGTCCTACACTTTCCAACTTAACGAAAGTGAGACCAATCTCTCATTTTGTATATATTTATACTGTTTAGGTAAATAATTCAACTTATTTTTATGCAAAACAGCAACTTTTCATTCAAAATTTATTTACATATTTGTTTTTTTCAAACTTTGTTACATACCAATAAAAGTATAAAATTGTTTTTTTACAACCAGTTAATTACCTTCAGCACCATTATCATCTATATCCATAGATTTAGCCACAAAAAGTTAACAAAAAAACAACACCAAAGTGATTTCAACTACAAGAGAATTAACAAATTCTCATGCTTATTTGATGATCTTTCGCTATTTCCTGTCTATCAGGATAATCGACAGCTCTTCTGGGATATTCCAAATGCTTTAGAAAGGTATAGAAACTTAACCACTCTTTATTAGAACGGTTGACAATTAAATAATCATGCATCTTTCTTATGAGAGTAAATATCAGACGAATGCCAATAGACAAAATATAGATACTGAGAAAAGTGAAAGGCTATCATCTACAGATAGACAGCCTTTCAACGTATTTTATTTTTTATGCTTTACGTGCGTAGATAATAAGCAGCATAGCCAATGTCACACATAACGCCATCGATCCCACCATTGGCCACGCACTTTCTTCGGGTAATAAAGACAAAATAGTACCGACCAATGCAGAAATACTAAAACGTATAGTCCCCGCCAGCGAAGAAACCGTTCCGGCCATGTGAGGATAATCATCTAGTACAACAGCCATCGTGTTCGATGTAATCATGGATATCCCACTGATATAAATAGCCACACCCATGACCAGTGAAATGAACCCCAAATCAAACATAGTGCTAAACAACAACCACAATCCCATGACAAATTGAACAAATAGCCCAACATGCAGCATTTTCACTGGGCCATATTTACGAACAAATTGACTATTGATAGTTGCCATTATGAACAGAAAAATAATATTCAGTCCAAAATAATAACCAAAATGCTGTGCAGGCACTCCGTTTAGCTTGATGTAAACAAATGCCCCGACACTGAGAAAAGAGAACATTCCTGCGAAAGAAAAGCCACTAGCTAAGATATAGCACAATACCTGCCGCTGCCGAAACAGCATAATAAACTGCCTCAGGGTGGTCTTTAAGTTAAATTTCTGCCTTTTCTCCTTCGGTAACGTTTCACTGATAAAGAAAGCAACCAGAGCTACAGCAATGACTGCAACAATCGCTATCGACCAGAAAATAGCATGCCAGTTTAACCAGATCATCATCATCCCACCTAACATGGGTGCCAATAAAGGTGCAATGATCATCACCAGCGTCACAAAAGACATGCTGCGGGAAAATTCTTCTTTCGTGAACATATCACGCATCATGGCGTTGATTACAACACTTGCGGCTGCCGCAGAAAAACCATGCAAGAAGCGCATGGAAATAAAAGTATCAATATCTTGTGCTAAAGCGCATGCAGCAGAAGAAATAGCAAAAACAATAACACCGCCTACAATGATTGGTTTTCGCCCCAGACTATCTGACATTGGTCCATAAATTATTTGCCCCATGGCAAAACCCAAAATATAGCCACTGAGCGTCATTTGAACTAAACCATCACTAACACCAAAATTTTCAGCGATCGTTGGCATACTCGGCAAATACATATCAATTGCCAGTGGCATTAACATAGAAAGTAGACCAAGGATCAAGACTAATCCCAAATAGGACAATCGCTGTTGTTGCACGTAGTTACTCCTGAATCAGTTGAAGAGAAAAGATGATTACACTATTGGTGTCTGTATGTTGTTAATTTCATTAGCAGTCAGTGCCCTATATTCCCCAGGCGCCAACTCAGGATCGAGATAAATTTCCCCGATTCGCTCCCGATGAAGCTCAACAACATGATTACCCACCGCAGCAAACATCCTTTTCACTTGATGATAACGCCCTTCACTGATGGTTAAACGAACAACTTGCGGTTCAATAACTTCCAGCTTTGCCGGTTTTGTCAGTGTTTTTTCACCGTTCAATTGCACCCCTGCTAGAAATTTTTGCTCCGTCTCTTCCGAGATTGGAAGTTCTAATGTCACAAGGTAGGTTTTTTCACAATGATGCTTGGGGGATGTAATACGATGTGACCACTGTCCATCATCCGTCAACAAAACTAATCCTGTGGTATCAATATCCAACCGCCCTGCTGAGTGTAATTTGTGGGCAACAGGCTCATCAATAAAATATAGAATTGTCGGATTTGACGGATCATCTGTCGAACACACGTAACCTTGAGGCTTATTCAACATGAAATAACGCGGCCCATCCAGTTGTTGCAATATCGTTCCATCGTAGGCAATTTGCTGATCGGGCTTTAATTTATAGGCTCCTGCTTTGATAACTTCGTTATCGACGGTAACTAACCCTGCACGTAACTCTCGACCTACATCATTACGGCTAATACCTAACTGTTGTGATAAAAATTTATCCAATCGCATGAACAGATGTCCCTGACAAAAAACAAACACACATAAACGTGCCTTAAATATTGCAAACAAACTATTGTGAACAATTTGAAGGTCGCTATTGGGATACGAGATTAAACGGATAATTTTAAGGAAAATCGTCACGCTAATAACTATAACAATAATAAATTAATCGTTATAGTCCGTCTAACCCTAAAAAAGAATGACAAGAATTTTCTCAGCAGCACGGCTAAATGAAAAATGTTATTCTCTACATCAATTATCTTTTACCTGATACCTATGACAGTAACATAAAAATGGCTTTTACTTTACGCCCTTATCAACAAGAAGCGGTAGACGCTACCATTCGTTATTTTCGCCAGCATAAAGAACCCGCCGTTATTGTTTTGCCAACCGGTGCGGGTAAAAGCCTTGTCATAGCCGAATTAGCAAAGCTGGCTCATGGTCGGGTTTTAGCCTTGGCACATGTCAAAGAACTTGTTGCGCAGAATCACGATAAATATTGTGCTTATGGGTTGAACGCAGATATCTTCTCAGCGGGATTAAATCAAAAACAAAGTGAAGGCAAGGTGGTTTTTGGCAGTATCCAATCCATTGCCCGTAACCTGAATCGCTTCGATCATCATTTTTCACTGATAATCATTGACGAGTGCCATCGCATTAGTGATGACGAAAACAGTCAATACCAACAAATAATCCAGCAACTTCAGAAAAACAATCCTCAAATACGTATCTTGGGATTAACGGCAACACCTTATCGATTAGGCTCTGGCTGGATATATCAATATCATCATCATGGCATGATACGCGGTGATGAACGCAGTTTTTTCCGTGATTGTATTTATGAACTTCCATTGCGTTATATGATTAAACATCACTTTCTTGTTTCTCCGGAAAGACTGGACATGCCGATTGTACAGTATGATTTCAGCCAGGTGCGTACCAGCCAACAAGGAATCTTCAACAAAGCGGAGCTAAATCGGGAAATCAAACGCCAAAAGCGCATTACACCCCATATTATCAAGCAAGTCATTGAATACGCTCAAGATCGAAAAGGTGTCATGATTTTCGCGGCTACGGTCGAGCATGCCAAAGAAATTTTCCGATTATTGCCAGCGGAGCAAGCTGCGTTAGTCAGCGCAGATACCGCAGCATCTGAACGAGATCTCTTGATCTCTGCATTCAAAGAACAGCGACTTCGCTATATGGTCAACGTTGCCGTACTTACAACAGGGTTTGATGCTCCTCATGTTGATTTAATCGCCATATTGCGACCAACGGAATCGGTCAGCCTTTATCAGCAAATCATCGGGCGTGGCTTGCGTTTATTTCCCGATAAAAAAGATTGCCTGATCCTGGACTATGCAGGGAATCCTCACGATCTTTACACGCCCGAAGTTGGCAGTAGCAAACCCAATTCACAAAGTCAGCCCGTACAGGTCTTTTGTCCTGTCTGCCAATTTGCCAATACTTTTTGGGGAACCTGCACCGCAGATGGAAAAATCATTGAACACTTTGGACGACGCTGCCAAGGTTGGGAAGAAGACGAAAATGGGAAACGTCAGCAATGTGATTTTCGTTTTCGTTTCAAATCATGCCCACATTGTGGCGCAGAAAACGATATCGCCGCCCGACGCTGCCATCGTTGTAAAGAAGTACTGGTCGATCCTGATGATATGTTGAAAGCAGCCCTGAAACTCAAAAATGCTTTGGTACTGCGTTGTGGCGGAATGCAATTAACTCCGGGCCATGACAACAAAGGTGAATGGCTGAAAATTACCTACTATGATGAAGATGGTGCCGATGTCTCAGAACGGTTCCGCTTATCCACCCCCGCCCAAAAAAAAGTATTTGAACTGCAATTTCTTCGCCAGCATCAACGTGCGCCGGGTATTACTTTTCAGTGGAAAACAGCAACAGATATTGTCCATCAACTTCCTTCATTACGTCATCCTGATTTTGTGGTCGCACGCAAAAAAGGCCAATTCTGGCAGATTCGGGAAAAGATTTTTGACTACCAGGGAAGATTCAGACGAGCAGATGATCTGTACTGAATCGACTAAATATCCCGTCATCTTTCAGGCTACAACTTAAAATCCATTGGGTATTGACAGCCATAAAGTGCATTTCTATTTGCCGCCATAACGGTTTTTCGTTAGAATGCCGCCCGCTTAGCGTAATACATAATGTTAAGCCAAATCTCGAACCTGCTGCTGGGTCGCCTGTAGCAGGATTTATTTTCTTCTTTTACAGAGAAAAAATAATGTTAACTATTAATGCAGAAGTACGTAAAGAGCAGGGCAAGGGTGCGAGCCGCCGCCTGCGTAGAGCTAACAAGTTTCCAGCGATCATCTACGGTGGTAACCAAGAACCAGTTTCTATCGAACTGGATCACGATGCAGTTATCAACCACGAAAGCAAACCAGAATTTTACGAAGTTATGACTCTGGTTGTTGATGGTAAAGAAACTAAAGTTAAAGTGCAGGCAGTACAGCGTCATCCGTTTAAACCTAAACTGACGCACATCGATTTCCTGCGTGCTTAATTAGCCACAGTCGAGCTTTTATCGGGACGCCGAGTAAATAACGCCGCATTCGCGGCGTTATTTATTTATAAGGCTTAATTTTTATTGCCAACAGAAACTAACGATTACCGCTGCCTCGGCGTTGTAATTGGTCGCGCAAGTTTGGGGGCGTACCTTTAATCGTCAAAGTATCTGTTGCTGGATCCCAAAAAATCCGCTCTCCCATAAGCATCGCATCAAAGTTGATGGTTAATCCTCCCCCACTGCCTGCGAACTTAGTTAATTGACGCAAAGTTCCTCTATCAGCAGGGAAGCTTTCTTCCAATTCATATCCCTGTTCCTGCGAGAACTGCTGGAAATTTTGCTCACCCAGTGGAGGCAATTCCTGAGATAATTCTTGTAATTTAATTTCCTCGCCTGCTTGTAGCTGCTCATTACAGTAACCATAGACTTGCTGACGATAAGCCTGACGTTCATTTTTATCCAACTGTGCTGACTCACAGTAGTCGTCTACCGCCTGCAATAATCCCTTATTCTGCACCTTCGCATTCATACCTTCACTGGCAGCCAGAAAATCCATAAAAAAGTCAGAAACCTTACGCCCTACCCGGCCTTTTAAGAAAGTCAGGTAACGGCTGGATTCAGGGTTAGTTTCCCATTCAGTCAGGTCAATTCTCGCAACGATATCAGCATGAGGAATATCAAGATATTGTGTTGTATTCACATCAAGTTCATCATTGACGGACATACTGTTACAGCTATTGAGCACCGCAATCAGCAAATATTCCACGGCAAGATATCGATATTGGCAGAACAACACCGTTCCCCCTTCCGCGAACGGATACTTTGCCAATTCATCTTTCAAACGAACAGTTGCTGCGCGGCTAAAACCGAGGAAACCCTCATCTCCTTTACGCAGATGACGGAGAGACTCTGCCAGTTCGCTCTCTTCATTGAACGAACCATAGGCTTTGTTTTTCGCGCTGTATACACGATGTAACTCAGCCATCATATCATCAACCACTTGATTGGTATTCAGCAGAGAATCACGCAAAACCACTTCCAACGTTTGCTCATCACGCTTAATCAACCGATGTAACGCGATCTGGGTAATTTCCAGACTCATTATTTATACTCCTCTTGCAACTTTCGCCATATGGCTTCGCGGTTAGCGGCGTATTCAAACACCGTTATCTTTCTGCTGCAACCAAAAACCAAAATGATGGAAAAGTATCCGCAATTTAAGATCAACGCTCAACACATCAGAGACTAAAATGATGCAACAGATTCAAGAATGGCAACAACTCCCACAATAGGAAATTAATTTGTCATAAAAAAGCAGAAAGTTACCCCTCTATACGGTAAGATATGGGGCTTTGTACATTCAGGATATTCGATTTATGCCACAGTCATCTCGCTATAGCGATGAAAAAGTAGAACATTTATTAACTGAATTAGTAAATGTTTTCGAGAAAAACCATACACCAACTGACCTTACTCTGATGGTCTTGGGTAATATGGTAACGAATTTGATCAATACGAGCATTGCTCCTGCACAGCGCAAGCACATCGCAGACTCGTTTGCACGCGCTTTACAATCTTCAATCAATGAAGATAAAGCGCATTAATTTTTACTTAACACCTTAAATGTAAAGAAAATATGGTGACTAGCCGTCAGCATTACCGCGAAAAAGTTTCTCAAATGATCAGTTGGGGGCACTGGTTCGCACTGTTCAACATTATGTTCAGTCTTGTGCTGGGCAGTCGCTATTTATTTGCATCTGACTGGCCGGGTTCACTGTTTGGTCGCATCTATGCGTTCGTCAGTTGGCTTGGTCATTTCAGTTTCATTGTCTTTGCCATCTACTTACTTATTTTATTTCCGCTGACATTTGTCGTTATGTCTCAGCGGTTACTGAGGTTTCTTTCCGCGGCACTGGCAACGGCAGGCTTAACGCTCCTGATCTTTGATTCTTCCATCTATGTACGCTTTCACCTGCACTTGACCCCTTTGGTCTGGGATTTAGTAACCAACCCAGAGAAAGGAGAGTTGGCAAGAGAATGGCAACTGATGTTCATCTGTATACCTGTTATTTTTTTGATGCAGATGCTCTTTGGCACATGGAGTTGGCAAAAATTACGTAGCCTGAATCGCCAACGATTTGGCAAACCACTGGCGGCGATATTTATCACTACTTTTATTGCCACACACCTCATGTATATCTGGGCGGATGCTAACTTCTACCGGCCAATTACCATGCAGCGCTCAAATTTGCCGTTGTCTTATCCAATGACCGCTCGTAAGTTTCTTGAAAAACATGGTCTACTGGATCATCAGGAATACCAGCGCCGAATGAACCAACAGGGAAATCCAGCGGCTTTAAGCGTCAATTATCCGCTGAATAACTTGTCTTATCAGGATAGTGGACGCGGCTATAATCTTCTTCTGCTTGTCGTGGATGGTCTGGACAATCAAGACATCACCAATGGTATGCCAGCTCTGGAACATTTCGCAAAGAATAACATCCAGTTTACTCAACATTTCAGTACGGGTATTTATAACGACACCGCACTGTTCGGTTTATTTTATGGCATATCATCGGGTTATCTGGATGGCATCCTTAATGCAAGGAAATCATCCGTACTTCTCGATGCTCTGACACATCAAGGATATCAATTTGGTCTCTTCTCTTCAGATGGGTTTAAAACCCCTCTGTATCGTCAAGCCATCCTGACTGATTACTCACTGCCCATTACCAACGAACAAAACGATAGCTTAACCGTAGACCAATGGCGTCAATGGCTGAATTTACGTAATGGCTCTACACCGTGGTTCTCATTTTTGGACATCAATGGCCTTACTCATCCATTGGGTAAATTTGACCGGAAAATTCTGGATACTCAAATCAATGATGTTTTAGAAACCCTGACAAACAAAGACGCTCTGCATAACACCATCGTTGTTATTACAACTAAACAAAATAAACTAACGACAGATCGTACAGCAAAATGGTTTATTGATGGCAAATTCAATCGTAAACAAATGCATGTTCCCCTGATCATTCACTGGCCGGACACACCAGCACAAATCATTAACAAACTGACTAGTCATCAGGATGTTATGACAACACTGATGCAACGTTTACTACACGTCAATAATTCACCAGAAGACTACTCACAAGGCGAAGATCTCTTTAACGCCCAAAGAGAAAACCCTTGGCTTATTACTGGTAATGATGGCTCATTGATTATTACAACAGCTAAAAATAACGTCTATCTTTCCAAAGATGGAGAATATCATCTGTATGATTTAAATGGCGATGAAATTCAGGGAGCCAAACCAAATCTTACCCAACTATTACAGATACTAACTGAAGTGAAACGATTTTTAGCAAACTAATAGCTTAAAAATCAACCACTCACTAAATTAGGGACTTGCTTTGAAAATAAAAAGCGGTAGTATAGTAAGAGTCATCGGCATGTAGCGCAGCTTGGTAGCGCACCGTCATGGGGTGTCGGGGGTCGTAGGTTCAAATCCTATCATGCCGACCAAATTTCCCCAGAAAAACCAACCTGTTAGGGTTGGTTTTTTTATTTCTGAAAATTGCTTGGTGTAAAATGGGTGTAAAACCCTCTCTAAAAACGACAGCTTTATTGAGCTAGAAATAACCATATTTTGATTATCTTCTCATTCAAAATTATCTGGCCAACCCGCCTTTTATCCTCTCAATTTTATAATTATGATGAATGCTCATCAGTTTAATTTTTCTGTTCCCTGCCTCCACACCCACCCACCCCACCAATGATGCAATGGTTTGCTGACTACATTGACAGGATATCAGGAATACAGTGATTCACCATAAGGCAGATTCCTGCCCTTTAACATATGGGGTAATCACCTGAAAGAATTTTCCGATTTGAAATCGGGAAACTTGAACCATGCAGGAGATAAGATATATCAAAGAGTTAAAAGAGGACAATTCTCCCCTTTAACGTAACCTGTTGATTTTGCTTATTTCCGTCACAGTGCCAGAAATTAATGAAATCAAAGGGTTATAAAGACGGGAAATCCCGCCTTTAGGCAAGTAGCTGATTTTGTTTAATTCCTGCTCAGGGTGGGAGTAGTGGTTTTTAATGGTGGGGATATCGAGGGGTTAGGTTAAAGAGGAAGATTGTCCTTTATGAAGAAGGCCACGCAATGCGCAGCCTTGGATTTAGGATATAAATTAAAATTAACGCCAGTTACAGTATAAACGTTTAGTTTGGCCTGTTTGCTTCAAAATAAAACTCAGTTTTTGTGCATCAGTATTATCTTCATACAAACCGCTATTAGGTGAGCGCTTACCTAGACTATAAGTCATATCATCCACTGTTATATAAAGAGATTTATTTTTGAATAGATCTTGCATTTGTTGGTAACTCTGATCATTTTCAAGAGAGTCTACTATCCAACGAAGACCCGATTCTTTAGATTGATTATTCTCATTCCAGTAAAATATGTTTATTTTTTCAATACTTGTCTTATTTTGGATTATATTTAAGGCACCAAAAGCAGCTTCCTTCCCTGTATTTAAGTATCTATCATCGACAAGATATCCCCAGTCATTAGTGCTATTCTCCCCATCCCTATAACGTCCAGACCCTAAAGTGAGATCAAATACAAGCATGCTATCATTCAATTCAGGTTTTGGTTTCGGATCAGGCATTGGCTCCGGTTTTACTTTTTCTCCCACAAACTCCCAATCACACGCCATCATATCTTCTTGCGTTGGCTGCCACGGCACAAAGTTACCATGTTCATTGCGCAGATCGATATGTGTCAGGTAATCGTATTTAGTGTCAACCGCGACACCATCAACCGCATAGGCGCTACCTTCTTCCACCGTTAATTCATTCACACGTGGCGTAATAGCCAGATACATGCCTTTGTCACCCCAAACAGAACGGGTAACACGCTTGCGTAGTTTTAATTGAATCAAAGCCCAAGAGAAGGAGCCTACCGGAGCAGTAATACA